>DASSJW010000100.1:0-8167 GCA_035690995.1 Xanthobacteraceae bacterium | reverse complement strand
GCAGGCGCTCGGTCGGCACCTACGAGATTTTCTTCAATGACGTCGAAGCCGGAGACGAACGCCTCGTCGGCGGCGTCAATCGCGGGTTCCACTGCCTGCTCTCGGGTTTGCAGACGGAGCGCATCACCACCGCGGCCGGCTATTGCGGGGCGGCGCAGGCCGCACTCGATCTCGCGGTCGACTACGCGCGGACCCGCAAGCAGTTCGGACGCGCGATCGGGTCGTTCCAGGCGATCGCCCATATGCTGGCCGATCTGCAGACCGAAGTCGACGCCGGCCGGTTGCTCATGCTGCGTGCGGCCTGGACCGCGACCCGCGGCGAGGATGCGCTGCGCGAAATCTCGATGGCCAAGCTGTTCGCTTCGGAGACCTACGTGAAGGTCGCTAACGCCGGCATGCAGGTGCTCGGCGCCTACGGCTACAACATGGAATTCGATATGCAACGGCATTTCCGCGATGCGCGCGCCGCGACCATTGCGGCCGGCACCTCGCAGATTCAGCGCAACCTTATCGCAGGCCGCATGGGGCTCAAGGTGCAATAGCAACGAACCCTGCCGTTATCGTCGGGCAAGCCGTCGCAGCATTGGAGCCGACCGCTATCGGCGGGACGGCGTCCTCAGGGGGATTTCTCCGCGAGAAACGTCTTGGCGGCCGCAACTGCCCCGCTCGCACCGAGATCGTTGTGGCCGGCCCCGGGAAACCGGACGAAACGCTTGGGCGCATTGATCAGCGCGAATAGCCGCTCGCCGAGAGCGATCGGCACGACCGCGTCCCTTTCGCCATGCAGCACCAGCACCGGCGCCGCAACCTTGCCGACCCGCAAGTCCGAGCGGAACTGGTCTTTCATCAACCAGCGCACCGGTACGAACCAATATCGTCGTGCGGCAATATCCACGGCCGAGGTGAAGGGAGATTCGAGAATGACACGCGCAACCGGCTTCTCCGCCGCGAGCGCGACCGCAACCCCGGTGCCGAGCGATTCACCCCAGAGCACGATCCGCTCCGCCGGGTAGCGCGCGAGCGCGAAGGCATACGCCGCCCCGGCGTCGGCGAGGAGACCTGATTCACTCGGCCGACCGCTCGAGCCGCCGTACCCGCGGTAGCTCAACGCCACAAGCCCGCTGCCGTCGGTGGTGAGCGCACGAAAGCGCTCGACCCGCCCGCGAAGCGAGCCGCCATTGCCGTGGAAATAGAGGATGACCGGCTGGTCGCCGCGTGGCGGCACATGCCAGGCGATCACGCGCTCGCCGTCAGGCGTATCGAGCTCGATCTCCTGTGCCTCCGGCAAGCCGGCCATGGCCGGCGCCGTGCGCAAACGCTCCGGAAAGTACTGCATCGCGCGCTGCGTGAAGTAGAGCAGCGCCAGCAACCCGCCGTAGCAAACGAGGGCAATGATCAGGATCCATTTCAGCATGTGCTCGATACCAAGGCGGCTTTACACGCACTTGTCAAAGATTACAGTTCCGCGCGGATTCGCACCCAGCGGAAACAGATGAAATCGAGGCAGGCGCTCCGGGTCGTTGCCGTCGGTACGATCGGCAATGTGCTGGAGTGGTACGATTTTGCGATGTCGCAATGGGACGGCGACTTGTGAGTCCTCGGATCCGACAATTGTCGTGAGATGAACTCATGGCGCTGATCCGCCCGAGATGATCATAGCGCGAGCGCCAACTGGTCCGCTGCGCGGCGCAGCACCGGTAACACGCGCCGGATCAGGTCTCGCCGGCTCATGCGGTGATCCTCCGCGCTCACATTAATTGCGACTTCGGCGCGGCCGGACTTGAACGGAACCGGCACCGCGATCGAGCGCAGCCCGAGCTGAAGCTGCTGATCAGAGAGTGCGTAGCGATCCTTGGCCACGCGCGCCAGCACTTTCCGAATGGCGGCTTCGCTCGTAGGCGTGTAGCGCGTGATCCTCTCGAACTTTGCGTTCGCAAAATAGCGGTCGAGCTCGTCGGGAGAAAATTCCGCCAGCAGCACCTGACCCATCGCGTTGATGTGAGCCGGCATACGCGTACCCAGATTGACCGGCAGGAATGACAGATGCTTGGGCGGAAGCCGCGCGATATAGACCACATCGTGGTCATCAAGTACGCCGAGCGAGCACGACTCGTCGAGTTCGGTCACGACCTCCTTCATGATCGGCTGCGCCATCTTCCAAATCGGCAGCGATGACAGATAGGCATAACCGAGATTGAGCGCTCTCGCCGCTAGCCGGAATGTCTTGCCATCGGAACGGACGTAGCCCAGCGCCTCGAGCGTGAGCAACAACCGCCGAGCGGTGCCGCGCGAGAGGCTCGTCTTAGCGGCAACCTCCGACAGCGTCTGGATTTCGGCGTGCTGCCCGAAGCTGGTGATGACGGACAGGCCCCGCGCCAGCGCATTCACAAAGTCAGGGTCGTCGGGTGCGAGCGGCATGGGTTTCATCAGTTCGGCACGGGGTGAGTGCAACCACGCGCTGGTTTGACCGGTTCCAAGGTGAATGCTAGCCTTTTCAAAATCGGACGAATGTCCGTATAGCGGACAAACCTCCGCCCGTCGAGCGCATGCACGTCCGGCACGCCCAGAAGGGAGAGCACCATGGATCACGACAATTTAAGCAAGGTCGACCAGTTCAAGCTCCTCACGGAGACGGCCGCGGGCACCCCGATGGGGACGCTGCTGCGCAAGTTCTGGCATCCCATCGCGGTCGGCGACCAGCTTGAGAAAGGAAAGGCTCAGGCGCTGCGCGTTCTCGGCGAGGATTTAACGCTCTATCGCGGCATGAGCGGACGCCCCTATCTCATCGGCGGGCGTTGCGCGCACCGCTGCACGGTCCTGCACACTGGTGTGATCCAAGGCGATCAAATTCGCTGCATGTATCACGGCTGGCGCTACGACGGGAGCGGGCTGTGCACCGACATTCCCGCGGAGAAGCAGCCGCGATCGCGTCCCATCCGGATTCCGGGTTATCCAGTCCACGAGTATTGCGGCGTGGTGTTCGCCTATTTGGGCGGAGAGCCCGTCCCGACCTTCGACCTGCCGCGCAAGGAAATCTTGGAAACAAAAGGGCGATCAACCCTGGTGCACAAGTCGGTCTGGGACTGCAACTGGTTCCAGCACGTCGAAAATTCTCTCGATGCGGTCCATGTCAGTTTCGCTCACCTGTGGGGCAGCGTGGGGCAATTCGGATCGTTGGTAACCGCCTCAATTCCGGAACTCTCGTATTCTGAGACGAACGCCGGCATCCGGCAGGTCGCAACGCGTCCGAACAACAACGTCCGGATCAGCGACTGGACGTTCCCCAACAACAATCATGTGGTGGCGCCGGGACCCGAAAAAGACGAGCCGTGGGTTCACGTCAGCGCCTGGCCAACACCGGTCGACGACTCCAGTACGATGCGCTTCGTGATTGTGTCGCTCGAGACTGACGATCCGGTGAAGGTGGCGAGGATCAAGGCGCAATACGACTTGGACTACAGCCCGGCCGATCACTACGACGAACTGTTCCACAAAGGGATTATTTCGGGCGTGCACGAATTCGGCCTGCAAAACGCGCAGGATTACGTGGCAGTGCGCGGCCAGGGCGTCATCTACGACCGCGCGCAGGAGAATCTCTCGACCTCGGATGCCGGCGTCGCCTTCCTTCGGAGGATTATGCTCCGCGAGCTCGAGGCAATCCGCCAGGGGCGGCCAACCAAGCAGTGGACGCGCCTGGAGCATGCCGAGCATCTGGAAGCGCCACCCGTTCAGGCGGCCGAGTAAGAGGAGATCGTAACGTGAAGGTTGCCGAGGCGGTTGCGCGCGTCCTCAAGCAAGAAGGCGTCGAGCACCTGATTTGCTACCCGCGTCAGGCGCTCATCGATTTCTGCGCCGAGATCGGCATCAAGCCGATCGTTTGTCGGCAGGAACGGGTGGGTGTCGGAATCGCCGACGGCATTAGTCGCTCGACCTACGGTAAGCGGACCGGCGTGTTTTCGATGCAGGGCGGTCCCGGCGTCGAGAACACGTTTCCCGGCGCGGCCCAGGTGTTCGGCGACAACGTGCCGGTCCTGCTGATCCCCGGCGACCGCGTCGGCCGCAGCTTCACCCCGCCGTCGTTCGATCCGGTGCAGAATTTCAGGCCGGTGATGAAGTGGGCCGCGGAAATCAGCGAGCCGGGCCGTACCATCGAGCTGATGCGGCGCGCGTTCCACAACCTTCGCACCGGCAAGCCCGGACCGGTGCTGATCGAGTTGCCATCGCAGGTCGGCAACAGCGAGATGGCGGGCGAGTTCGAGTACGCGTCGCCAAAGTGCATCCGCACGGCGCCTGATCCCGCCGATGTCCGTACCGTCGCCGAGCTGTTGCTCAATGCGAAGCGGCCTATCATCCATGCCGGACAGGGCGTGCTCTACTCCGGGGCTACCAAGGAGCTGGTCAGGCTTGCCGAGCTCGTACAGGTGCCGGTTCTCACGACGAATACCGGCAAAGGGGCTTTTCCAGAAAACCACCCGCTTTCGCTCGGCGCGTCGGTCGTCTCGGCGCCGAAGATGATGTTTCATTTCCTAAGAAAAGCCGACTGCATCGTCGCCATGGGCTCGAGCCTCACGCGCAACCATTGGGCACCGCAAATTCCGGCAGGCAAGACCATTCTCCATTGCACGAATGATCCCGCGGATATCAACAAGGAGTTTCCGACCAAGGCTGCCATGCTTGGCGACGCAAAGCTCATGATTGAAGGGCTCATCGCCGAGATCGGCAACAAGAAGCGGACCTCCGACAATGTCGCCGACGAAGTCGCAGCCGTTCGTGCGGAATGGCGAAAAGAGTGGGCCCCCGAGCTGACCTCATCGGAAGAGCCGATCAACCAATACCGGATCGTCAACGATCTCATGCATGCGGTGGATCGCGAGAACACGATAGTCACGCACGATTCAGGCAGCCCGCGCGAGCAGATGGTAGCGTTCTGGGAATGCTTGTTCCCAGGCGGCTATCTCGGCTGGGGCAAAACGACGCAATTGGGCCATGGCCTTGGTCTGATCATGGGTGCGAAGCTCGCCAATCCGGACAAACTTTGCATCAATGTGATGGGCGACGCATCGATCGGCATGGTCGGCATGGACATCGAGACCGCCGCCCGCAATCGGATCGGCATCTTGACCATCGTATTTAACAACGGCGTGATGGCCGGCGAGCAGAATGGCATGGTGGCGGCCATCCAGAAGTACCGGGCGGCGGACCTAGGTGGCAACTACAGCGAGGTCGCGCGTGCGCTCGGCGCTTGGTCAAGACGCATCGAGAAGCCGGATGCATTCTTGCCGGCCTTGCGGCAGGCGATCGAGGCGACGCAATCTGGCACGCCGGCAGTCATCGAATGCGTGGCAAAGCAGAACTTCAAGTACTCCCGCTATTGAGCGCCGATGAACCGTAAATACTTCGCTTAGGAAAGGACCGGCCGATGCGCATTTCTCTGGGCTTGCGTTTGACGCGAATGGTCGCGGCGACCATGCTGCTCGCAGCCGCGCAGGCGCAGGCAGCTCATGCGCAGACCTTTCCTAACCGGCCAGTGCGGATCGTGGTTCCGGCGGCGGCAGGCGGCGCGCTGGACGTGATTTCGCGCATCTTGGCGATCAAGGTTGGAGAGATCTGGAACCAGCAGATCTACGTCGAGAACAAGCCAGGCGCCAATTGGATAATTGGCATGGACGCGGTCGCCAAGTCGAACCCCGACGGCTACACGCTTCTGTTCGTGGCCAGCTCCGGCCTGACCATAAATCCATATGTTTTCACCATGCCGCTGGACCCGCTCCGCGATTTGACGTTGGTGGCCACGGCGACCCACACGCCTTTTGTCCTTCTGGTCAACAACGACGTACCAGCCAAGACGCTCCCTGAATTCATTGCGCATCTCAAGGCCAATCCAGGAAAGCTCAACCACGCGTCAAACAGCGCGACCACCATCCTCAATTCCGAGTTGCTCAAGGCTCGCGCGAACGTGAGCTATGTCGACGTCAACTACCGGGGGGCATCGCAAGCGATCATCGCCACCCAGGCCGGCACCACGCAACTCTGCTTCGTCGACCTTGGCAGCGGGAGCCCTGCGATTCAGGGCAATACGCTGCGTGCGCTGGGACTCACATCGCCAAAGCGCTACGAGCTAGCCCCCGACATCCCGACCATCGCAGAACAGGGATTGCCCGGCTACGCGACCTCGTCCACGACGCTATTGCTTGCCCCCGCCAACACGCCCAAGGAAATTGTCGATAAGATCAGCGCTGCCTTCCAACAGGCGCGCGAATCGCCCGACGTGAAGCAAAAGCTGAATGCGATCGGTCAGGCTGTATCGACCGAAACTCCGGCAGAATCGATTGCCGCATTGCGTGCCGAAGCACAGCAATGGCGGCGGTTGATTGCCGAGAGGGATATCAAGTTCAGTCAGTAGATCCTTGTACCGCTGAGCTGAGATCGTCGGGCGATTGCCCGACGCCTGCGCATCCCCGGCTGGGATTGGTCGATGCATTGGTGATGTATCGCAAGCTGTGACGGTCGGCGACCCGGCCGCCCAGGCCCACCTGGTGGCCGGCCCGACATTGCCGGTCCGTCACAACCGCAAGGCGGCTTCGGGCGGGACAAATTTGAGCTTCAGTGCGTCCGCCACCGCGCGGTGGGTGACTTTCCCTTCGTAGACGTTGAGCCCGTTGCGCAAATGGGGATCTTCACCGAGCGCGCGCCGATAGCCCTTGTCGGCGAGCGCCAGCACGAACGGAAGCGTGCCGTTGTTGAGCGCGAAGGTGGACGTGCGTGCGACCGCGCCCGGCATGTTGGTGACGCAATAATGCACGACATCATCGACGATGTAGGTCGGGGCCGAGTGCGTCGTCGGCCGCGAAGTCTCGGCGCAGCCGCCCTGGTCGATGGCAATGTCCACGATGACGGAGCCGCCCTTCATCGCCTTGACGGTTTCGGCGGTGATCAGCTTCGGGGCGGCGGCCCCCGGTATCAGCACCGACGCGATCACCAGATCCGCGCGCCGGCAGAGGGTCTCGATGGCGTCGCTGGTGGAAAACACCGTCCGCACCCTCGCCCCGAGCTGATTGGTGATGCGGCGCAGGACTTCCGGATTGCGGTCGATGACCGTCACCGTCGCGCCCATCCCGGCGCTGATCAAGGCCGCATTGGTGCCGGCCACACCGCCGCCGAGGACGACCACATCCGCGGGCGGCACCCCGGGAACGCCCCCGAGCAGCACGCCGCGGCCGCCGTTCTCCTTCTCCAGGCAACGGGCGCCGACATGGGGCGCCATGCGGCCCGCAACCTCCGACATCGGGGTCAGCAACGGCAGGGTGCCCTGCGCGCTCGTCACCGTCTCGTAGGCAATCGCGATGACGCCCGCGGCGATCAGATCCGCGGTCAGTTGCGGGTCGGCGGCCAGATGCAGATAGGTGAAGAGGACTTGCCCGGGACGGAGTTTCTTGCGCTCACCCGCGAGCGGCTCCTTGACTTTGACCACCAGCTCGCCGCGCTCGTAAACCTGATCGGCATCGGGGACGATTTCGGCTCCGACCGCACGGTAATCGCCGTCGGCAATTCCGGCGCCCTGTCCGGCGCTCTTTTCAACGATGACATGGTGCCCGTTCCGCGTCAGCTCGCGCACCGTCGAAGGCACGAGGCCCACCCGGTATTCACTGTCCTTGATCTCCCTCGGCACGCCAATGAGCATCGTCGCCTTCCCTTTGCCGCCCGCCGCTGCGCGCGGGACAACCGAATTCCCGCATCCGGAGCCTGCGTCTCAATAGCATCATCGCCGGCACGGAACACTTGATCATTCCGGTCGCCGCGCCTGAAGGTCTGCTTGATTTCCGCCATCGGGTCGCGTTCCTTACGTCACCGAGCGAGCCAAACAGGAGTGCCACGTGAGCGAGGATCCGTATGCTGTCCTGGGCGTGAAGCCGGAGGCGACGCAGGACGAGATCCGCAAAGCCTATCGTACATTGGCGAAGAAACTGCATCCGGATCTCAATCCCGGGGATCGGCAGGCCGAGGAGAAGTTCAAGCAGGTCTCCGCCGCCTATGACCTCGTGGGCGACGCCGAGAAGCGCGGGCGCTACGACCGCGGCGAGATCGACGCCTCCGGCAACGAGCGGCCGCGCGAGCGCTACTACCGTGATTTCCAGGGCCCCGGCGCGGAGGCAAACAGCTACAGCAG
>DASSJW010000099.1:0-3868 GCA_035690995.1 Xanthobacteraceae bacterium | reverse complement strand
GAAACCGAGAAGTGGGCGAAGGTGATTCGGGCGGCAAACATCAAGCCGGAGTGAGGCTGACGGCCGCGGACTGCTGTTCCATAGATTGCGTCCGATCCAATTTCTAGTTCTGCAACAAGTTGAGCGTGCCGTAAGCCGAGCGGCGGGAGGAAGCCTGGTGGTGGACATCAGGCGGCAGCGGGAGTTCAAAATGACCCGCGGTTGGGGCCAGATGCGCTCCAGCTCAGCTGCGCCCGGCCGCGGGCCAGTCATCAAGGGTGTGCTGGAAGAGAGCCCGCACGTCGGCGACGTGGCGATCGAGGTCTTCGACCTTCCACTTCGTCACGTCGATCGGCGGCAAGGCGCACACCTGCACCGTGCCGGGTCGAAACAGCAGCGAGCCTCGCGTCATGACCTCGTAGGTGTTACGAATGACAACCGGCACGACGGGCGCGCTGGCCTGCATCGCTATCTGAAAGGCGCCCTTCTTGAACCGACCCAGCCTCGGCGTGAGGCTGCGCGTCCCCTCCGGAGCGATCACGACGCTCATCCCGCGTCGGAGCCGCTCGACTGCCGGCTCCATCGCTTCTATGGCGTTTCGGGCGTTGCCGCGGTCGATGAATGCAAAGTCCAGTGCGCGCAGGATCTGCCCAAGGAGCGGCATGTTGGCCACGTCCTTCTTGGCGACGCCGGTGAAGCCGCGCCTCAGCAGCGTCAAGAGGACGTAGCCATCGACCATGCTCTGATGATTGAACAGGAACACCGATGGCCGGTGCGCCCACAGGTGGTGCTCGCCGCGGACCTCGACGTCGATGCCGGTGATCGCCAGCATGGCGTCGCTGCTTGTCGCGCTGACCCATTCGGCGGCCCGGCGTTTCTTCCCGGTCGTCAGGGCGTAGGCAAGGCCGCAAAGCGACGTGGCCGCCAGCGCGCAATAGGCGCCGAGGCTGCGCGCGAGCGTCGCTGCCGAGGCGTTGCGGCGCCTCGGGAAGCGCAGCACCTTCCAGCCTTCGCGCTGCGCCGCCTCGATCAGCGCCGGCTTCGGGTTCACGGCGGTCGCGTGTGCCACGGTCTTCAGGAAGGCGATGTCTTCATTGCCGTTCGCGTAGCCATAGCTACCCGAAAGCGCGATCTCGTGCGCCTTTGCGAAATCGCACACTGCATCGGCCTTGCCCGCTCCCCAGAGCGGCGCGCCCTCGATGCCGCCAGTCAGGCGACCGTCACGCACCGTCGCGCGCGTACACAGTAGATGCTCGATCCCCAGCTCCTCGGCGATCGGGGCTACTTGATAGCGTGTGGCCGAGGACGCGATCGCCACCGTATGTCCCATTTTCTGATGAGCCTTCACAAGGCTCCAGGCCTCGGGAAAAATCCGGCTGGCGATCTTTTCCTTGAACAGGCGCGACCAGAGCTCGGCGAGCTCTTGTTCCGGATGACCGGCCCATTCGGCGACGGCCTTGCCGATGACGTCGGCGAATTCGCTTTCGTCCATGTCGCCGCGCCAAGCCACCCGAATGATGTCCGCAGCCTCGCCAAGACCCATCTCGCCCCGACGGAGCCTGTCGGTGAAGAAGGCCACAGCGGAATAGCCGTCGATCAACGTGCCATCGAAGTCGAAGAAGGCGCCGATATCCGGACCTTTCGGACCGGCCTCGATTGCGGCGACGGCGTCGATTGCAAGCATCAGTGTGGATCCAGCGCGCTGTAGCGCAGCCGGTAGTCGAGTTCACTGATCGCCGCCACGCCGGCCGCGGCGGCCGCCGTCTCCTCGGCGAACCGGCGCCGCTTATCCGCGAGCCCCCCGGCGCCAGATTGCAGCAGGCCGCGGTTGGCCGCCAAAGCGAGCGCGTTCGTGAAGAGTTCGCGGCTGACACACTCCGGGTTTCGCAGCCGCTTCTGCAAGACATATTGCCTACCGACCGCGGTGCATTGCGCGAGAAATTTCTGTTCATCCACCGGCGCATTCGGCGGGTGCGCCGCCAGCCGGTCCGCAACGATGAAATAGGCTTCGAGAAACGGTGGAAGCACACGATGTGCGATCAGGAACGGTGCCCGCTTGAGGACCGACAGGCTCGCCGTCCGGTCATGGATGAGCTCGCGCATGTTTGGATCGAGCAGGCTCGCTTCCGCCTTGATCTCCTCCTGGAAAACTGGCTTCTCGCTGAAGAAGAACTCGAACTTCAGCAGGTCGCGCCAGGCGAAGGCCTCATCCCAGCCGCGATCGATCGCGTTGCCGATTCCCCCGCGCGAAGCAACCATGACGCCGAGTTCGACGATCGCGCGGTTGACGAACCAGTGGATCGCGCTGTTGCGGTAGAACGCGGCAACGGAATGCTTGCCGGGCTCTATATAGAAGACCGGAGCCAGACCGCCGTCGTGACGGCCGACCACGCCCGATTGAACGAGCGTGTCCAGCACCCTCTCGACGCCGCGCACGCCGTGCAGATCGCCAAGCGCGGTGGTCGGCAGGTTGCGCTGCGAGGCATAGTCCAGCAGCGGTTCGATCAACTCATGGACCTCCTGCAAGGTGAGCGCATGGTCATGGACGCCGAGCAAAGCGAGGGTGACCAGCGCCGGTGCCGTGACCGGCGTGACCTGATTGATGCGCTGGAAGACTTCGAAGGCGATCTTGTCGAGGGTCCACCGGGGGGGCTGGCCGTCCCCGCGCGGACACGTCTGGCGTAGGGAGAAGGGCTCCCCGAAGCGCACATAGGCTTTGCCAAGCTTTCGCCTTTGCGCCTGGGCGTAGCCGGCGAGCCAACGCAAGCCCTCCTTCGCCTTGGCGGCGCCCGCCTCCTCGGCCGCCATCTTCCCCACTTCCTGCAACTGGTCATAGGTTATCGACACGGGAACGAGCAGTATGTCCTCAGCGGCGCCGCTGTCTATCGCCTCCACGAGATATCTGAGGAGACCGTACCTGGGGCGCCGGAGCTTGCCCGTTCGCGACCGGCCGCCTTCCATATACCACTCGAGATTGGCGCCGGAGGCGACGAGGTATCTCATGTATTCACGCACCACCAGCTTGTAGACTTCGTCGTCCCTGAAGTTGCGCCGAATGAACACGGCGCCTGTCCGGCGGCCGATTGTGCCGATCGGGAAGAAGGCAAGATTGTCACCGCCGAGCACGTAGTTGTGGGGCATACGGATCGAGCGAAGGACCTTCGTCAGAATGAATGCATCCGCATACGAGCGGTGCGTCGGCAGGAACACCAGCGGTTTGTTTGCATTCTCCTTCTGCAGGCGCTTCAGCGCCGCCCAATCGACGTCAAGGAACCAAGCGCGGGTGTGCAGCGGGCCCAGCCCTCGATCAAAAAGGAATTCAAAGAATGGGATTTGGACGCTCACCAATGCCCGCAGGGCGATGTAGGCCTCCTTGCGCGCCTCGGTGAGCCCTTTGCCCACCTTGTTGGCGACAACGGCAAGCTCGGCCTGGACTCTCTCGCTGTTCAGCACCTCATGCGCTACCGCATTGCGGGTCATGAACTTCATCGTGTCTCCCTTAACCCGACATTCATGTCGCATTGGCGAAGCGGGATTTGAAGGCTGGATCGAATGGCGGGTTGCGACCACCTCAGTTGATTTGGGTCAAAGCCTAACTTGACACTCCGCCTAGGTTAAATGCTTGAGCGAGATGGGTGATGTCATGAGGGCGAAGTCGATTGCAAAATACACGGCGCTCTTAAGCCTTGCTCTCGTCATCGTGTTCGCGGCAATGAGTCTCATCGACGCGACACCGGCTCTGGCCCATTGCGACGGCCTCGACGGGCCGGTGGTTGGGGCTGCGCGCATGGCGCTGCAGACGGCTGATCTCAATCGTGTTCTGATTTGGGTACGCCCCGATGACATCGGCGAAATCCGCCGCGCCTTTGATGAGGCACTGGCAATCCGT
>DASSJW010000098.1:0-3672 GCA_035690995.1 Xanthobacteraceae bacterium | reverse complement strand
CGAACATCTCCTTGCCCTGGTCCAGCGCGAATTCGTATGGCGGAAATTCCTCCTTCGCCTCCCACTGCTTGCGCAGATCCGCGTCCATCGAATAAGGACCGTTGACGAAATCATTCAACGGCACTTTCGGGAATCGACTGGTGAAGAAGTCGCGAAACGCCTTGAAATCCGCGCCGGGGTTCACGGCCTCGGCGGCCCAAGCCGGCCCTCCGGCGGCGAAGCAAAGCGCGGCGATCGCGAACATGAGTTTGCGAGACATTCCCGAAGTCTCCTTGTTGACCCCGCGCAGACGCCGGGCTCACCCAATCTTCGCCACTACGGAATCAGTTGCGCCCTTGTTGTCGACCCAACTGACCTTCAGCTCGTCGCCCTTGTTGGCGCCCTTGAAGCTGAACTTGAGGTAGGGGTCCTTCGAGACGGCGGGCCCCCACAGGGCGGTGAAGACCGTCTTGCCGGCATGCTCGAACTCCACCACCTCGATGTGATGCGGCGGGATCAAGTCACCCTTGGCGTCCTTGACGAAGCCGGAATCCATCGGATGCTGAATCAGCGACTGGACTTCGGTCGTTTCACCGTTCGAGACAGCGCGCACACGAATTGTCGATGCCATGGATCTTACCTTTCTGTCTATCCGATCTGGTCAGCCGCCGCAGCCGCCGACCGTGACCTTGACCTCTTTGGTTGCGCTGTAGAGCTTGCCGCCGGCTTCGACCAGCGCCACGACCTTGCTGGTCTTGGCCATCTTGATGCGGTTGCCCACCATCGGCGACGTGCCGGCGGGAATCTTGTACGCGGCCGTCAGCGGGAACGGGTTCTCGGGCACCAGGATGGCGATGGACGTCACGTCGGCGAGCGTGCTGCTGACCGAGATCGGAACGACCGCGCCGTTCTCGGCGATTTCCGGGGCGTCGAGTCTGACCTTGTCGGACTCCTCCGCTGACTTCCCGTAGATCGCCTTGATCGCATCCGCCTCGGTCTTTTGCGCAAAGGCGTCCTTCGGCCATTTGGAGGCATCGGCTGCCTGCACTCGCATGAGACCGCCGCCGACAAGACCGAACCCGGCCAAGCCGCCCACGACGGCGCCCTTGATGATCAGCCGCCGCGTGCGGTCGGGGCCTGCCTGCTCGCTCATTGGTGTTCTCCTCTTTGCCTTGCTATTGCTGTCGCTATCGCGTGTACAGAAAATCGACGACGCTGTTGATTTCCTGTTCGGTGAGAATGAGGTTGCGACCGAACGGCGGCATGACCGTCAGCGGATTGCGCTTGGTCTCGTCCGAGACGATCGCAATGAGCTCGTTGCGATCCGGAAACCGCTTCTTGATGTCCGCCAGCGGCGGCCCGAGATTGCCGGGCGAATCCCCGCCTTTGATGTCGTGACAAGTGAGGCAGTTGCCTTTGCCGCGATCGAACGCAAGCTTTTCGCCCTCGGAGACCGAAGACTGTGCGTGTCCGGTGCCCATGAGCAGCAGCAGGCTCAGGGCAACACCGGGAAACAGCATCGCCGCGAAGGGCTGCGGTCCTGATCGCATCGGTTTCTCCAGCTTTCGGCCCTATCGCCCAGCTATTGCGGCCGCATTTCGTCAAGCGGACCCGTTGTCCGCGGCGTGAGGTCCTTGCCTTCAGCCGAAGAGATGACCTTCACGTCTTCAGGATGCTTGCAATCCTTCATGCAAGCCTCGGCCACGGTATCGGGACGCGGATCCTGCCAGATGAAGCGGTCGCGGTTGGGCATTTTCACCTTCGGCAGGCTGTCGCGATCGGCAACGAAATCGTTCGGCACGATGTTGTTGAGATTGAGAACGTAGGCCGTCAAGGCATAGACGTCCGCGACCGAAAGGCTGCGCGGCGCCTGAAACGGCATCGCGCGATTAATGTAATCCCACAAAGTCGGCGCAAACGGCCAATAGCTGCCAACCGTCGGCTCGGGTCGATCGCCGGTCAGCGTTCCTTCCCCGCCGGTGAGCTTGGGGTAGCGGCCCTCGCCCTCGCCAAACGTGCCATGGCACGCCGCGCATTGCTGGGCGTAGATCTCCTCGCCTTGAGCCACCGTGCCTTTGCCGTCCGGAAGACCGGAACCATCGGCGCGGGCGTCGATGTCCCAGCCCGCGATCTGTTCCGACGTCGGCTTGGTGCCGTAGCCGAAAAATCCGGGGTCGGCAGCATTCGCCGGGGCAACATCGAGCCATGCCCAGATCAGCAAGAGCGGAACCGCGCCGCGCCTAGCCCAGCTGGACATCGTAGATGCTCCCGTCCGGCTTGACCTGCCAGGTCTGGATTGCGTTGTTGTGATAGATCGAATTGCTGCCGCGCACCGTGCGCAATTGCGCGATCGTCGGCTGCACGTAGCCGGTCTCGTCGATGGCCCGCGATTCCAGCAGCGTCGGCTGTCCCTCCCATCGCCACGGGATCGTGAAACGCGTCAGGGCCTTGGGCAGGATCGGCTCCTTGAGCTCGGCAGTGTGCCAATTCATCCCGCCATCGAACGATACGTCGACGCGCTTGATCCTGCCGTTGCCGCTCCACGCCAGCCCGCGAATTTCGTGCAGGCCGGGACCCGGGACCGGCTTTTCCGGACAGGGAAAGGTGATGACAGATTTGGCGTCGATGACCCAGGTGAAGCCGCGCGAGGTGCCGTCCGGCATGAGGTCAGTGTATTTCGAGGTTTCCTCGCGCGAGAACCAGGGCTTGTCTCCGACCTTCACGCGACGCAGCCATTTCACGCTGACGTTGCCTTCCCAGCCCGGCACGACGAGCCGCAGGGGATAACCTTGGTCGGGGCGCAGCGCCTCGCCGTTCTGGGCGTACACGACCAGACAATCGTCGAGGCACTTGTCGAGCGGCAGGCTGCGGTTCATGTGCGCGCCGTCGGCGCCTTCCACCATGACCCACTTCGCCTCTTTCTTGAGGCCGACTTCGTCCAGCAGGGTGGAGAGCTTGACGCCGGTCCATTCCGCGCAGCCGATCATGCCGTGCGTGAATTGCAGCGAATTGAGCTGCGCGGCGCGCCATTCCATCCCGCCGTTGGCAGGACATTCGATGAAATGGATGCGAGACACGGCCGGAAATCTCACGATGTCGTTCATCGACAGCAGCAACGGACGCTCGACCAGGCCGTGGATGAGAAGACGATGCTGGTGCGGGTCCACCTCCGGCCGTCCGGCATGATAGCGCTCGAAGAACAAGCCGTTCGGCGTAATGATCCCCGTCAGGTTCTGAATGGGCGAAAAGCTGACGGAGGATTCCCTGCTCCCCGTGAGCCAAGGAACGTTGCGGCGGATCACGTCGCGCTCGAATTTCGAAGGCTGGCCGTAGGGACGGTCGACGACTCCCGCACCCAGTGACAGCGACCATGGCGCGTCCGCCGGCGGCGCACCCGGCTCCGCGGCCTTCGCCCCTGCGCCCGCCAGCACGCTGCCGGCAGCAGCCGCGCCGAGCTTCAGGAACGACCGCCGGCCGTTGTCGTCTGCGCCGGTCGGACCTTGCACCCACGCCGAACCGCGCCGGAAACCGGGGAACATCCAATTCCTCCCTCGCGGCTTTCGCACTATCTTCTGCGTCCGGACATGCCAAAGCTATGCGCCGCTTGGCGGATCGCCTTTGATGCAGATCAACAGTTCTCTCCCTCCGCAATTGTAGAGGAAAATAGTGTGTTCTGCCTCAACCGACGTTTTG
>DASSJW010000097.1:0-2415 GCA_035690995.1 Xanthobacteraceae bacterium | reverse complement strand
GGATGAGATGACCAAGGCATCCGCCGTGCCGCATCGCCCGGGGCGATACGGATATGACGCCATCCGCTTTTCCGGGGAGGCCGATGCGCTATTCGAGCGGCATCTGCGGTTCGACAGCGTGGTCGATCCCGCCGCGGCCGGCGCCCGCGACAAGTTCGAGGCCGCGGCCCATGCTGTGCGTGACATTCTCACGCAACGCTGGATCCAGACCCAGCAGACCTACGATCGGGAAAACCCCAAGCGGGTCTACTACCTCTCGATGGAATTCCTGATCGGCCGTTCGCTAACGAACAATGTCACCAACCTGATGCTTCATTCCGTCATCGGCGATGCCGTGCGCGCGGCAGGGCTCGATTGGCTCGGACTGGTGGAGCAGGAGCCTGATGCCGGTCTCGGCAACGGCGGCCTTGGACGGCTCGCCGCCTGTTTCCTCGATTCGATGGCCACCATGCAGCTTCCGGCGATGGGTTATGGCCTGCGCTACGAATACGGTATGTTCCGGCAGACCATCGAGAACGGTTGGCAATGTGAACATCCGGACAATTGGCTGCGTCGCCAGGATCCATGGGAGGTGGCCCGTCCCGGCGAGGCTGTAGAGATCAAGCTCGGGTGCTCCATCGGGATCTCCGGCGGGAGCCTGCAGCTCGTACCGGGTCGTCCCTCGACCTTGATCGGCATTCCGTTCGACCGGCCCGTCGTCGGCTTCGGCGGCAAGACCGTCAACAGCCTGCGGCTCTGGAGCGCCGCAGCCCATGACGACTTCGACTTTCAGCAATTCAGCAGCGGGAATTTCATCGCCGCCGTCGTTGGCGGCATCGCGGCAAATACGCTGACCCGCGTGCTCTATCCCGACGACTCCACGGCAAAGGGCCAGGGGCTGCGCTTCGCTCAGGAATACTTCCTGGTGGCCTGCTCGCTGGCCGACCTCGTGCGGCGATTCCGCCGCAACAATTCCGATTGGAGCAGGCTTCCCGACAAGGTCGCGATTCAGCTCAACGACACCCATCCGACCCTGGCGGTACCCGAGTTGATGCGCATCCTGCTCGATGAAGTGCAGCTCGGGTGGGAGCAGGCCTGGGACCTCACGCGCAGGACCCTGGCTTATACCAACCACACGCTGTTGCCCGAGGCGCTCGAGAAGTGGCCGTTGCATTATTTCGAGCGACTGTTGCCGCGGCAGCTCGAGATCATCTTTGAGATCAATCGCCGGTTCCTCGACGATGTCCGTCGCCGATATCCCGGCGACGAGGCCCGCGTGGCGCGCGTCAGCCTGATCGAGGAGGGCTCCGAGCATAGGGTTCGGATGGCCAATCTGGCGATCGTCGGCTCCCACAGCACCAACGGTGTCGCGGCCATCCATTCGGCGCTGCTGCGTTCGACCACCGTCAGCGATCTGGCCGAGATATTTCCGGAACGCTTCAACAACAAGACCAACGGCGTGACCCCGCGGCGCTGGCTGCTGATGGCAAATCCGGGGCTTTCGCATGTCATTGCCGATGCCATCGGCGAGGGCTGGACCACGGATAGCCGCGAGATCGCCAAACTGAAACCCTTCGCCGACGATCCTGCCTTTCGGCACGCATTCCGACGGGCCAAGCGCGACGCCAAATCACAGTTTGCCGACTGGCTGAAATCGTCGTCCGGCCAGATGGTCGATCCCGACAGCATCTTCGACTGTCAGGTCAAGCGCATCCATGAATACAAGCGACAGATGCTCAATGCGCTCCGGATCATCGTCCTCTACAATCGGTTGCGGGCGAAGCCGGACGTTGAAATGACGCCCCGCACCTTCTTCTTTGCGGGCAAGGCTGCTCCGGCCTACCACCTCGCCAAGCTCATCATCAAGTTTCTCAACAATCTGGCAGGCACTCTCGACGGCGATCCGCTGGTCCGCGGCCGATTGAAGGTCGTCTTTGTGCCGGAGTACTGCGTCTCCCTGGCCGAGCGCCTGATTCCGGCGGCCGACGTCTCCAACCAAATCTCGACTGCTGGTTACGAGGCCAGCGGCACCAGCAATATGAAGTTCATGATGAACGGAGCACTGACGGTCGGCACCCGCGATGGCGCGACAATCGAGATGGCGGAAGAGGCGGGAGTTGAGAACTTCTTCCTGTTCGGGCTGAGCGCGCAGCAGGTCAATGAGAGTCGCGGCTGGTACAGCCCGTATTGGCACTACGCGAACGAGCCCGAGACCAGGGCCGCCCTGGACCTCATATCGAGCGACTATTTCAGCCAGAACGAGAAGGGCGTTTTTGCGCCGCTGCACGACGCCCTCCTCAAGCACGGTGACCACTACATGCACCTGGCTGATTTGAAGTCTTATCTGGAGGCGGACCAGGCCCTGTGCTCGCTTTACGCGGATGGCGACGGCTGGGCGCGGAAGGCGATTGTGAACGTCGCCGGTTCGGGCAAGTT
>DASSJW010000096.1:0-2477 GCA_035690995.1 Xanthobacteraceae bacterium | reverse complement strand
CGCGGCCAAGGCCAATCCCGGCAAGCTTTCGTTCGCGAGTCCTGGCTTCGGCGCCACTCAGCATTTCACCGGCGAACTGTTCCGGCAGACCGCCGGCATCAACATCCTGCACGTGCCGTTCCGGACCTCGCCGGAGGCGATCTCCGCGGTGGTCGGCAAGCAGGTGGACGTGCTGTTCGATACGATTTCGGCCGTGCTGGGACAGGTCCAGTCCGGCCAGCTCAAGGCGCTCGCGGTCACCGGCAAGGACCGGTTTCCCGCGGTGCCGCAGGTGCCGGCGGCGATCGAATCCGGCGTCCTCCCCGGCTACGACGTCACCACCTGGTACGGCGTGTTCGCGCCACGCGACATCCCGCCCGCGATTGTCGCGAAGCTCAACACGGCGATCAACGAAGGATTGACCGAGGCCGTGGTGCAGGAGCGGCTGACCAAGGCCGGCGTGGTCGTGCGCGGCTCCACGCCCGAGGCGTTCGGCAAACACATGGCGGCCGAGGTCGCGCGCTGGAACAAGGTGCGCGAGGCGGCGGGAATCCCGCAGCAATAGCTGGCGGCAATCTTTCGGTCGGGCCATACCAGATTGAGCCGACTTCCCGCCCTCCATCACACCACCAGCGGAGCGAAGAATGGGTTTGCGAGCCAAGTTCAATCTGGTGATCTTGGCGGCCTTTGCCGTGGGGTTTCTGATTGCCGCGATCGTGCTCAACCGGGTCGCCAACGACACCGCGCGTGATCAGGTCCTGCAGAATGCCCGCATCATGATGACGGCGGCGGACGCGTTCCGTAACTACACGGCCAATGATCTCGTGCGCCTGCTTCCGTCCGAGCGCGACGGCAAGTTCGTTGCCGAGACCGTGCCCGCCTATGCCGCGCAGACCACATTCAAGCAGTTGCAGGACGCCTTTTCCGGTTTCTCGTATCGGGAGGCCGCCCTCAATCCGACCAATCCCGCCAATCGTGCGCATGACTGGGAAGTCGATCTCATCAATCGTTTCCGCGAAAACGGGGCTCAGCAGGAGCTTGTGATCGAGCGCGACACGCCAATGGGACAATTGCTCCACATGGCCCGGCCGCTTTCGGTGCGGACGGCGGCATGCCTGACCTGTCACAGCGAGCCGTACGACGCGCCTCAGGCCTTGACGCGCACCTACGGCACGACCAACGGGTTTGGCTGGAAGCTGCACGAGACGATCGGCGCGCAAATCTTGACCGTGCCCATGGCGGTTGCGCTCAAGGCCGCGCGCGATGCGTATGTGAAGGCCCTCATCATCCTGGCCGCCACCTTCGCGATCGTCTTTATCGTGATGAACCTGCTGTTGCACTACGCGATCATCGCGCCGGTCAAGCGGCTGTCGGCGATGGCGGAGGCGGTGAGTCTCGGCCAGAAGGACGTGGAGAGCTACATCAAACCTGGCAAGGACGAGATCTCGGCGCTGTCGGTGGCCTTCAACCGCATGCGGGAAAGCCTTAAGCAGGCGATCGGGATGATTAAATGATCGCTCCGCCGAAACTCTGTGCCCACGGTGAGAGCCCCAGCCATCGTGCGACGGCCGGGGCCTGCTCGCCAGTGCGTTTTCCAGTTGGTTGGTTCAGCACCGCACTTTCGCAGGTGTCATCCGAGGGCTTGACTCCCGGGTCCATCTATTCGTCGCAAGAGCTTTGCGGACTCGCCGCAATTCTTTTCGCCAAGAAGATGGATGCGCGGGTCAAGCCCGCGCATGACAACCTCATAAGGGTCAGCACTGGTGGGAAATGCTCCAGCTTGTATCTTGCGTGTAAACGAGCCCGCCTGGATGGCGGGGGTCGCCTCGTATGCCGCCTTATGATGCCGAATGCTTGTGGTTGGTGCGCTTCTTGGCTTGATGAGAAGTTTTCGCCCTAGGCGTCGCCTGCGGGGCCTCTCCGCCCTGCGTCGGAGGCGAGTCGAACACCATGCCGTTGAATATCACGGCCTTCTGGGCTTCAGCATGAACGGACGTCGCACATACACTCAGGATAAAAGTCACGATGGCCAACTGCTTCATCGGAGAGTCCTCTCGTTTCGATGGACATATATTTCGCTGAGAGTTCCCGCCGCACGGCAAGGAAAGTTGTCGTAAATTTAGGCCGCTATTCGATTAACGCAGTATGCTAAGCGCGCAACTTTGGCGCGGACGAAGCCCGCTCTGTGTCCGGTGACGCGCGTAACGTGGACGTAAACGGAGAAACGGAAAAACATGATGATATCGGTACGACCACCAGGTGACGCGATGAACAAGGAGTTACGCCGCCATGAATGGCAATCAGGATCGCGCGGGTGCGCCGACGTTTCGGCGGCCGACTCGTCTGACAGAACGCCGGGTCGCCGCCCGTTTCTCATCGGGATGGGCACGCTCGCGATCGTCATGACCGGCATGCTTGCCTTCGGTGGGCACTCCGCTGCGGTCGCCCAGAGCTACCCCACCGCGCCGGTCAAGCTGATCGTCACCACCGGCGCCGGC
>DASSJW010000095.1:0-5877 GCA_035690995.1 Xanthobacteraceae bacterium | reverse complement strand
GACGTTGCCGCGTTCGCCGTGCCGCCGGGGGAGGCAGAGGCCGATCGTGTGTCGAGCGGTCCGGTACCAAGCGTCGCGCAATCGCCGCAGTTCGATGGCGGACGGAGGCGCTTGCGGAAGCAGATGCGGCAGCGAGGAAACGGAAAACGCGACCGCCTCAAGGTAAGATCCCAGCGTCGTCCAGAGCCGCCACGTGTGGGTTGGAAGCACATGCAGACAGGTACCGCCGGGCGCCAGCACGCGGCGAATCTCGGCATGCATATGCGACAGGTCCGAGACGTGCTCCAGCACGTTCGACGAGAACACCACGTCGATGCTGGCATCCGGAAGTGGAATGGTCCGGCCGTCGTAGTCGGTGATGGGGAAGACGCGGTGCATGGAATAGTTCGAGCAGGCGATTTCAATCGCCGTCACGTCGAAGCCGCGGCGCTTGAGCTCCAGCGCCTGCTTGCCCGTCCCGGCTCCCAGGTCGAGCACGCGCGCCCCGGCTGGAAGGAACGGGACGATCTTGTCGATTTCCGCCAGCCGGATGGCATCGAGATGATCGAGGGACAACACGGCAGGTGCAAACGCCGGCTTGAGCAAAAGGGATCGACAGTGTAGTGGCGCGGCTGCGGCATTGCCAGCCTGAGCGCCGGCGCGGCGAGCATTGCTGTACCCGCCTCTGCCGGATGCTATCGTGCGGACGATGGCGCCGGGCGAACAGCAACGATGATCGAGCAAGCCATTGAGCGTTTCCTGGTCGTTGGGCCAGTCGCGCTTCTCGCATTCGTCATCTGCTTGGTGCTGATGGTCGTGCTTCAGCCATGGCTTGCGCGCTATGCGATGGCGCGGCCGAACGCACGCTCGTCGCATCGCCAGCCGACGCCACAGGGCGGCGGAATATCGGTGGTGGTTGCGACCTTCGTGGTCGCCTGGGCTACGGTGGCGATGTCGCCGGCCTTGCTGGAGAATGAAGGCGGACAATTCGTCGCGCTCACTGCCACAGCGGCGCTGTTGGGCGTGGTCGGCGCGATCGACGATCTGCGCTCGTTGCCGGCGGCGATGCGGCTGGCGATACAGTGCATCGCAGTCGGCGCCCTGATTGCGGCGCTTCCGCACCAGTTGCGGGTCCTGCCGCAAGTGCCCTGGTGGCTGGAGCGGATCGGCCTCCTCGTCGGCGGGGTCTGGCTGGTCAACCTGGTCAATTTCATGGACGGCATCGACTGGATGACGGTGGCGGAGCTTGTGCCGGTGACCGGCGCCATCGTCCTGCTCGGTCTGGCCGGCGCGGTCGCCTTATGGCCTGCAGTGATCGCGGCCGCGCTGCTCGGCGCGATCCTTGGCTTTGCGCCCTTCAACAAGCCGGTCGCACGCGTCTTTCTCGGAGACGTCGGGAGCCTGCCGATCGGTCTCGTGCTCGGCTGGCTCCTGCTGCGGCTTGCGGCGCACGACCATTTGGCGGCGGCCGTCATCCTTCCGCTCTACTATCTAGCCGATGCCACCATTACGCTTACGCGCCGCGTCGTCAGGCGCGAACCGTTCTGGCAGGCCCATCGGCAACACTTCTATCAGCGTGCCACCGACAACGGCTTCTCGGTGCCGGCCATTGTCGCGCGTGTCTTTCTGGTCAATGTGGCCCTGGCGGCGCTGGCGGCGATATCAGTCGCGGGGGACAGCACCGCCTTGTCGCTGGCGGCGCTGGCGGTAGCGAGTGCGGCGGTCGCTTGGTTGCTTCTGACCTTCGCGCGCGCCAAGCCATGAGGGCTCAGGCCGCTTCCCCGCCGAAATCCGGCACAGCGTCGTGCAGGACGCCGAAGATCACGGAGCGGTCCTCGCGCGCGAGACCCTGCTCCAACGCCGCGAGCCATCCGCGCATCGCCTCGAGCGGGGGACTGACCGGCTCGGCGGCGACGATGCCTTCGATGCCGACCGGAGCCGTGGGCTCCTCGCGCGCGAACAAGATCTCGTGCAGACGCTCGCCGGGCCGGATGCCGGTGAAGGTGATATCGATGTCGCGGCCCGGCTCAAGTCCGGAGAGGCGGATCATGCGCTCGGCAAGATCGACGATCTTCACCGGCTGCCCCATATTGAGGACGTAGACGGCCACGCCCGCATGTCCTGCCCCAAGCGCATGGCTCGCAGCAGTGACCACCAGGTCGCAGGCTTCCCGAATGGTCATGAAGTAGCGCACCATGTCCGGATGCGTCACCGTCAGCGGACCGCCAGCATCGATCTGCGCCTTGAACTTCGGCACCACGGAACCATTGGAAGCAAGCACGTTGCCGAAGCGCACCGCGATCAAACGCATCGCCCGTTTCTGTCCATCGCTCCGGCGCGCCAAGTCGTTATCAAGCGCCTGACAATACATCTCGGCAAAACGCTTCGAGGCACCGAGCACCGACACCGGCTCGATCGCCTTGTCGGTGGAGATCACCACCATGGCGCTGGCTCCGGCGGCGACCGCGGCGTCGGCGACGTTGACCGAACCGAAGACGTTGGTCTTGACCCCCTCCCCCCAGTCGCGCTCGAGCAGCGGGACATGCTTGAGCGCCGCGGCGTGAAACACGATATCGGGACGAAAGTCATTCATCAGCCGGAAGATGCGGGTGCGATCGCGCACATCCGCCAGGCGGCCTTCGATCTTCGCCGGCGATTGCTTGGTCGCGAGCATTTCCAATATGGCGTGTAGTGCGGGCTCCGAATTCTCGATCACCAACAGGCGGCCGACGCCGAAGGTGACGATGCGGTCGCAGATTTCTGCGCCGATCGATCCACCACCGCCGGTCACGATGATGGATTTGTTGCGCACGAAACCCTCAAGGCGGCCGTAGTCGATCTTCACGCGCGGACGCAGCAGGAGATCCTCGACGTCGACCGGCGCAAGCCGCAGTGCCTCGCCGCCTTCGTCCAGCGCCGGCAGCCGACTGGTGACCAACCCAAGACGCCGCGCCCGCATCAGGATTGTTTCCGGCTTCGCTTCCGGCACGAGGGCGCTCGGCGTAAGCACGAGCCGCTTAACGTTGGTGCCGCGATTTGCGAGATCGGCAACAACGCTCTCGATGTCGTCGGGATCGCCGAGCACGGAAATGCCGCGTATCGCTTGGCCGCGATCCGACAGCGATGGCGACAGGATACCGACGGGGCGCAATTTGGTGACCGCGCCGCTCTCGATCGCGCGCAACAGCACATCGGCATCGGCCGTGCGCCCCACGATCAGCATAGGTGTCGAATCCGCCACCTTGGCGCGCTGCAGGGTACGGCTGTAGCGGAAATAGCGGTACGTGATGCGCGGACCGGACAGAAACGCGATCTGCAGCACCCAATAGAGAACGATTGTGATCTTGCCGAAGAAGAACGTGCCGTAGAAATTGGGCGCCAGAAGCACGTAGTCGAGCGCTAGCAGCGTAACCGCCAGCACGGTGCTCGCGCGCACGATGTTATAGAGGTCAGGCAGCGAGGTGAAACGCCACTTCGCCTTGTAGAGCCCGGAGAGGATGTAAACGAGACCGGCATAGACGAGGAAAGGCGGCAGCAGGATGACCAGCAGGCGCCAACGCTGCGTGAGTCCGGCTTCCTCGAACCGAATGAAGAAGCTCGCCACCACCGCCGCCGCCGTGGCGAGGAGGTCGTGCGCCAGAATGAGCCACATCCGCGGCGTGAAGGTCGAAAGGCGAATCATCGTCCCCGATATCGCCGCCCAACGCGGCATCAAATGCCATCCATACCGGCGTTTGAACGCACGCGCTACCTCCGGCGGATACGAACCGGGCGGCCGGCACCAAGCAATAGCCGCATTCTGAATCTTATGGTCAAGGGCGGCAGCGACGCTGCAGAACCGTGCCTACCCAATAGTTCGAGGTCTTCATTCGGAAATTCGGGCCTTCCGCAACCCTGGCCGAGCGAATCCACGATCGCGGGCGCCGGGAAGACGAATGCGCCATCAGCACAGGATATAGATCTGCGGTGCGTGCGTATGTATTAGCCGTTGCGGTGGCCGTGGCAGGCTGCTCGGGCAGCGAGATCGTTCAGAACCTGGAGCCGGCGTCCGCACCGGAGCTGGCGCAGCCGAACTATCGCCGCATCGTCGCCGATAATATCAAGACGATTTTCCCAACCCAGACCTCACTCGGCGACGTGGAAATTTCCGGCGTACGACTGGTGGATCACCTCAAAGGTCCCGCCTGGCTGACATGCCTCAAGGTCGACGCCGGGGGGACCGCGCAGCACTACGCCGTCTTCATTCAGGGCGACAAGGTCATCGACTGGCGCGGCGGCATCGTGATCGACCAGTGTCACAAGGAGACCTATACGCCGCTTGCGACTGCCACCGTGGCCAAGAAACCCGGCCCGTGAGCGGCAGGGCCGCCCTACACGGCGACGTGTTCGGCCCGGCGTTCCAGTGCCTGATCGACCGCGTTCAAGACCGCAGCGGCGGAGAGTTCATCGAGGCAGCGGCTATAGCTGTCGAGATGGCCCTCGCAGCCAAGCTTCTCGCACGGCAGGCACGGCAGCGGATTCTGCACCACCCACACATTGCCCCGGTGCTGGATCGTGCCGGCATGATCCCAGGGCTCGGCCAGCCCGCCGACGGGCCAAGGACCGATCAGCCGCGGGCTCGTGGGCCCATAAAGGGCAACGGTCGGGCAGCCGCTGCCTGCCGCGAGATGGGTCATGGACGTATCGGGGCCGATATAGACCGCGGCGCCCCGCAGCAGCGCGGTCAGCCCGGCCCAATCGAGACGGCCGCGCTCGCGGATGACCGGCGGATCGGCGGTTCCCCAGAGCGCGTCGACATAGGCGCGCTCCGCGGGGTCCCGGCCTTCAGTTGCGACGACCGCAAGACCGCGCTGGGCAAGGCCGCGGGCAAGACCGCGCCAGCCAAGGTCGTTCCAGCGCTTATAGCGATAGAACGGGTTGGCATGGAGGACGGCGTAGGGCCCGGGCGGGGCGACCTCATCGGCCGATGAACCCTGCGGACAGACGATGTCCGGCGCGTGGTCGAGACCGAGCGCACTCCCGAGCTCCAGCAGTTGGCTGACCCGGTGACGGCCCGGCTCGGCTGCGACGGGAATATGATGCGCGTGACGCTTCCACCACGCGCCGGTTTCGCCCACGTGGGGTATGAGCCCAACCCGCCGTCGACCTGCCACGATCGCGTAGAAGGTGGGTCGATCGCCCGCTTGGGTGGTGACGGCGAGGTCGTAGCGCCGCCACAGTCTGCGAACCAGAGCCAGCGTCTCTTGGGCCGAGGGCCGTTCCGCAACGGTGATCACATTGTCGATGTCCGGATTTCCCCGCAGAATGCGCTCGCTTCCCCGAAATACGAGGACGTCGAGCGTGGCCTGCGGAAAACCTTGCCGGATGGTGCGCACGAGCGGCGTGGTCAGCAGAACATCGCCGAGGCGCCGTAACGTGACGACCAGGATGCGCGGACGTTCGGGCAGATTCATGCTCGTCATGGCCATCTTCGTCCGCGCCGCCCTGCGCGATCAGTGGCTCTGGTCGGGATGTTCCCGCTGGAACGACTTATAGGACTTCTCCTCGACGAGGCGCGATCCCGATAGGACGTTGATCGCCTTTTTCAGCCGCGCGCGCTCGTCGTTGAGTCGATAGACGGCGCGCGCCAGCTCGACGAAATCAGCACCGAAGTCCCCGCGTGCGTCGCATTCGCGGATCGCATCCTCGACGTCCCAAAGTCTTGCATTCACCCGCTTGAGCTCGGCGCTGAGCGCGTCGAGCCGCGCGCGGTCGACCTCGCCGAGGCGCACCGCCCGCAAGGCCCCGAGCTCATTGGCCACATTCGCGAGCTGGTTCGTGTTTCTGATGCGCTCCGACTTTATCTCGAGGATCACAATCTTGTCGATCAATTCGCCGACCGAGATCGGCACGAGGATA
>DASSJW010000094.1:0-4099 GCA_035690995.1 Xanthobacteraceae bacterium | reverse complement strand
GCCCGAGGTTCCATATCAACACTTGAACCGCGACGCTGCGCACGGACGGTCTCGCTCACGATGAAAATACCGAAGCAGATGTGCTTGTGCCCCTACCCTGGTGGGGAGTGAACAACACAGAAGGGGACCTGGCGGCGCCAGGGCACTCGGCATTGCAGATTTGAGCGAACGCTTTGCGCGCACGCAATCCAGAGGCAGGAGCATGAGGAGAGGAAAGCTGCGAGCCTGTCGCGCGCGCAGAGTTAAACGTCGGCGCGGAGAGGGCCTTGTTCGCGCATTCGCCCATACCGGTCGTGCGGCGCGCTCCCGTTGGTGCGGGAACCAAACCGACGCCGGACAAATTAATCATCATGGCGTCGTCTCGTCGCTCAATCGATTATTCCGTTGCCGTCAGGCGGCAGGGATGGCCGCCGCTCTGGACGTGGGAAATCCGGCAGGGTTCGCTGCCGCTGGCGGTTAGAGCCTCGGTCGATAGCTTCACATGCGAGATGGCGGCGCAACGAGCCGGAGAAAAGGCCTTGAGCCGCTTCCTCGCCGAGGTCGCTGAGGAAGAGCAAAATCTCATCTGAGGCTCGTTGCGCGTCGCCGTCCGGCCGCCGCCGGCGTTGTGGCGGCCGGAAGAGTTCGCCGTCGTCAGGTGAATGTTGGCGCGGCCGCGGTTTCGCGCGGACGGAGACGGAGCCGTCCGCCGCGCGAACCGTTCAGGCCGGCCGATGCTTACTGCCGGCCGGTCGTGGATGCGCCCGCACCACCGTCCGAAGCGCCGGATCGACCGCCGCTCTCGCCACCGGTGCGACCACCCGCGCCGACAGTGCCTTGGCCGGAGGAGCGCTCGCGAACGTTCGCGCCCGTGCCGGTGGCACCTACGCTGGTCCGGCTGCGCACCGTGGTGCGCGTGGACACGCCGCTGTCGACTGCGATGCCCGCCCGCCGTTTCTTCACGATGACGGCGGTGGACGGATGGCTATAGGAAACATACCGCTTCTTCCGGATCACCGTCGTTGTGGGCTCGCTGTAGATGTAGCGGCGCGCCTTCTTCCGCCTGATGACGACGGCATCGTCGCTCGCTACGGTGCGCACGCCGACCGCGGCGCGGCTACGCCCGTGTACCGAAACGCGCGTGCCGCCGGAACGCTCGCGAACCACGGTGCGGCTTGTCGTCTGCGTTCCGTTGCGCACGGTGGTCCGTCCGCCGGCCGACTCGCGCGCGGTTGCGCCGCTGCCTTCCGAACCGCGCGTTGCCGCAGCCCCGCTCTCACGATTGCCGGTGCTGTTGCGCGGGCTCGCGCCCAGCCCCGACCCGGACTGCGGAGCGGAGTCCTGCGCCTGCGCCAACTGGATGCGGTCCGGAACTGGATTGGCCGACACCGCCCCGGCGATGCCGGCCGCCGCTGTCGCTCCAAGGATAAGGGTGAGAATTTTCATCTGGTCCTCCTGATGGACTTCCTTGACTCCCCGACAACAATCCGCCGGCCACCCGCGCGGTTTCTGCGGCCGGCGAGAATCTTTCTTTGTGAACAGATGTTTATCTTGCGTGGCGCCTGGCTCGACGCACGCGAAGCAGACTTGGATTCGGCGCCGCCAACACAATCAGCGCGGAGGACGGAACCAGATCGGCTGATGCGAATTGAGGGCACGCTTGGATGTGCTTTGACCCCTCAGCCAAGCACCAACTCCTCGAAGCTCCGCCTCGGCGGAGCTTCTTCTTTTTTCTTTCCTCCGCTTGCTTTTTTGCACCGGCGGGGTTGCAGGCTGAGGCAGCCCGATCGCCGGTTCGTTTCTTACAATGGCGGTTGCTGGCGAGGCGGCTCAGGCCCCGCTTACGAGCCCCATCTCGCTGAGCCGTAGAATGCACCCCGCGGGGGGCGCCGCCTTCGTCTGGCGCTACGTCGGGTTTGCAACCATTTGGTACGATCAGCGTTGAGCCGTGGTCATATGGGAGGAGATTTTCATGAGCATCCTTTGGACGATTATCATCGGCTTCGTTGCGGGTGTGATCGCCAAGCTTCTTCACCCCGGTCCGAACGAGCCTGCGGGCTTTATTCTGACCACTGTGCTCGGGATCGTCGGTGCGCTCGTCGCCACCTATCTGGGGCAGGCAATCGGCTGGTATCACGCCGGCGAAGGCGCAGGTCTGGTGGGCGCGGTGGTTGGCGCACTTATCGTCCTCGTGATCTGGGGTTTTCTCGCTCCGCGCGATACCCGCGCAGTGTAGACGGATCGCACTTCTAGGCGTTGGAGGCCGGGGCTGCTCCGTCTTCGGGGCGGCATCGGCGCCGCCTAGGGACGCCCGCGAGCGCCATCCTCGGCAGCGCGCCGCCGATTTGTTCGTCTTGGTCGAAAACGGCAATCGCTGATGTCAAAACCGGGACGTTGAGGCAGATCAATCGCGATTCTCAGGCTCAGCTCTAACCTCGCTGTGGTGATTGCAGCAAAGACCGTACATTCATGAGTGTCCGGATTTATCGCGGCAGGGCAGGGGGCGGGCTGGTGTGACCCTAAGATTGTCGTTTCTCGGCGGCGTCGGTACCGTTACGGGCTCGAAATATTTAGTCGAACATGAGAACCATAAGGTCCTCATCGACTGCGGTCTGTTTCAGGGGTTCAAGGCGTTGCGCCTCAAGAATTGGGCGCCTTTCCCGGTCGAACCGCGCAGTATCGACGCCGTCATTCTCACCCACGCCCATCTCGACCACTCCGGCTATCTGCCGTTGCTGATCAAGCGCGGCTTCCGAGGCCCCGTCTACTGCTCGGGTGCCACGGTCGACCTCTGCGCGATCCTGCTGACTGACGCGGGGCATTTACAGGAGAAGGACGCCGAGTTCGCGAACCGGCATGGCTTCTCGAAGCACAAGCCTGCCTTGCCGCTCTATACCGAGGAGGATGCGCGGGCTGCTCTCGAGCGTTTGCGGGCGATCCCGTTCGATCAGGACCGGAGGCTCCCGCACGGCGCCACGATCCGGCTCCGGCGAGCAGGACATATTCTCGGTGCGGCATCGGTCCAACTCGACTGGGCGGACACCACGATCCTCTTTTCCGGCGACCTCGGTCGATTTGACGATCCGGTCATGGTCGATCCGGTATCGATCGAGCGCGCCGACTATCTCTTGGTCGAGTCGACCTACGGCAACCGGCGACACGACAAGCGTGACCCGGGGCAGGTCCTGGCCGAGATCGTTGGTGCCACCATCGCGCGGGGCGGAACAGTCATTATTCCGGCCTTTGCGGTGGGACGGGCACAAAGTCTGCTCGTCCACTTCCACCAATTGAAATCGAAAGGATTGCTCTCGAACGTTCCCATCTTCCTTGACAGTCCAATGGCGGTGGACGCCAGCGAGCTGTTCTGCCGCAGTGCCGAGGATCACAAGCTCGCCGAGGTCGAGTGTCGCCGCTCCTGCGCGGTCGCCCGCTATGTCCGCAGCGTCGAGGAATCCAAGGCTCTCACCGCCGATCCGCGGCCGAAGGTGATCATTTCCGCCAGTGGTATGGCGACCGGCGGGCGCGTGTTGCACCACCTCAAGCGCTATGCTCCCGACCCCAAGAACACCATTCTCTTCGCTGGCTTTCAGGCTGGCGGAACGCGCGGCGCCGCCATGATAGCGGGAGCGGACAGCGTCAAGATCCATGGTGAATACGTGCCGGTGCGGGCGCAGGTGGACAACCTCGACATGCTGTCCGCCCATGCGGATGCCGACGAAATCATGCGCTGGCTGAGCGGCTTCAAAGCGGCGCCGCGAATGGCATTCATGACGCACGGCGAGCCTGCGGCATCGGATGCGTTACGCCATGAAATCGAAGAGGTACTGGGTTGGCCATGCATGGTCCCAGACCACGGTCAGACCGTCGAACTCGCATGAATGAAAGACGGCGAATCCGCACAGCGCCCGAAAGAGCGGGCCAAGATCCGCGCTCGGTTTCGCCCGCTCGTTCCTGGGTGGACGAACCGTGAAACAGCAAGGAACAACAAAAGCAGCAATTCACGCCCACAAACGCGAACAGACGTGAACGCCGGAATACCCGGCCGTAATTAGGACATTCTGATGTGAAGCCTTGGCGCCCGTGGGGTTGACGATCCCCACGCTGTTGGAACACTCAAGCC
>DASSJW010000093.1:0-7954 GCA_035690995.1 Xanthobacteraceae bacterium | reverse complement strand
GCTCAGCCCATCTCGCGCGATAGGGGCCCGATCAGTTTGCGAGTGGGCTCGGCCGCATCTGAATCTTGATCGCCTTCGGCTGCGCCTGCTTGCCGCCTTCGTTGTGAAAGAAGGTGCGGGTGCCGGTGGTGGTCCACAATCCCCTGCCCTTCCAGCCGGCATTCGGATCATCGATCCGCCCGTCGACGTTCTTGGCGAACATGCCCATGGGATAGGGGACGCGCAGGTTGAGCAGCTTGCCGTCCACCAAGGCGAGGATCGAGTCGTTGAGGTTGCCCATGATGATCGGGACGTTGCGGCCGAGCCCGAGCGTGTCGAACCAGTCGACCCAGACGTAGTAGCTCGACTCCACGCTGCCGGGATCGCTCACCGTGCGGAATTGCGGGCCCGGCAGCTGGCGCAGGGTCCAGCCCTCGGGGCAGTGGTTGCCGGTCGCGGTCGGCCCGTTGAGCACCTTGCATTTGCGGCGGTCGAAGCTGCCGACATGGCCGCTCGCGAGCGCGACCCAGTACACGCCGTCGGCGTCGACGTCGCCGCCGCGCGGCCCGAAGCCCGGCGCCGGCGGCTGGTAGTATTCCGTCAGCGCGGTGTGCGTGGGGTCATCGCCCGGAGTGACGCGCGCGATGCCGCCGGGATAGCCCAGCACGGTGCCCCAGACCGCGCCGTCCGACGGGCTGACGGCGACGGCATAGAGGTTCACCGCGATCCGCTTGTCCTTGGTCGGATCGACTTGCTGGTTGGCCTCGACATAGGCATCGCGCTTGCCGTTGCCGTTGGTGTCGAGAATGAACGGCGACCAACCCTGCGATTTCACCTCGTCGCCGGTGTCCTCGTACATCTTGCGGTTCAGCCAGCCGATCACGCCGGGGCCGCCGACCCCGGCGCTGGTCCACAGCGTCTGGTTGGCATCCGACGCGAAGTTGAGGTGATGGGTGGCGAAGCAGGTGTCGATCAGCGTGAACTTGCCGGTCGCCGGATCGTAGTACGACAGATTCCGTCCGCCGGTCTCGATCGGCACGATCTGGGCGGAGGGATGCGAGCTTCCCTGCTTGCAGTAGTCCGGATTGGCCGCCGGACGGATGCGCGGCGTGGACCACACGCGGCCCTTCTCGTCGAGCATCGGGTTGTGGTTGAGCGTCTTGCTGTCCCAGATCGGATCGGCGCCCCAGTACGGCGATGGCGCCATCGCATTGCCCTTGGATGACGGCGTGTTCGGGTCGCGCACCGGATGCTGCAGCACGCTCGCCGTATGCGTCACCGGATCGAGCACAGGAATGACGTCCTTGCTGTCCTCCGCCGTGCCGTAGATTTTGCCGTTGGCGTTGACGCGCGGGTTGCGGCGGTCGGTGGAGACCGCGTCATGAAGATAGGTCGTGGGGCTGCCCCAGTCCCACAGGCTCACCACCACGTTGCGCTCGATGCCTTGCGGCCGCGCCGGCTTGTCGAACGGAAGCTCGCCGGCGGCGACGCGGTCCGTCCAGTCGGCGAACATGGCGATCGCCCGCGGCGTATCGAGACGCGTGATGTCGCGGATCATGAACATCTGCGCGCCGCCCGACATCAGGCGCCGCGTCCAGGCCTCGGCCGAGGACTGGAATTGGCCGAGCTCCGGCGAGATCGTCCGCATCCCGGGCGTGCCGAGCCCGTGGCATGAATTGCAGGCGCCGGTCTTGATGATGTTGAGCCATTCGCCCTGGCTCTTGATCTTCTCCATCGGAAATTCGCTCTTCGGCGGCACGTTGACGAGCGCGTACCAGTACATCGCGGGATAGTATTGCGCGGCCTCCTTCTCGCTCGCGGCGGGCTGGGCCTTGAGGTTGAGCACGCTGCCCGGCGTCGCCTGCGTCTTCGCGGAGTCGACGAGGCCGAAGCCGCGCACCCACACGCGATAGTTTCCCTTCGGGAGATCCGGGATGAGATACCGGCCCTGGTCGTCGGTGACCACGATCTTGGCGAATTTGGTGGGGAGGTCGGTCGTCTCGGCGATCACCCACACGCCCGCTTCCGGTCCGCTGGCGCCGCTGACCGTGCCGCCGAGATCGTTCTGGCCGACCGTGACGCCCGGGGGCGCGCTCTGCTGCTGAGCGAAGAGTTCGGATGGGGGTGCTGCCAACAATACGAGAAAGCCGATGGCCGCCGCACTTGCACATAGCTTACGTCGCATCGTCATCGTCCGCGCTCCTCGTGATCTTCCAATCGCCCGCGCCGCTTCACCGCTTGCTGCGACGGCAGGCGATCAGGCCAACCAATTCGGCAAAAACGCGCCGCCGACCCGGCGCTCCGGACGGGGATTGTGCATAGCCGTGCGTCAGGGCGCAATCGACCTGACGTTGCGGCGTGCGGCTGACTGTTGCCAATCCCGTTGCGTTCGACGCCGCTTGAACGGCGTCCGTTTCAGCGGGCTGAAAAAGAAGCCCCGGCGAGGCTCTCGCCGGGGCAGCGCTCCCGTGGGCTTCAAACTAGGGGGGTGCCTTCGGGGAACGCAAAAGGATGACGGTTGGCCAAGCGGTCGATCAGCAAACCCAGACTCTCACATAGCCGTAGATGCCGGGATACCAGCGCCAGCAGCTGTAGCCGCTATAGGCGTAAAGCCCGCCGCCCCAGAACCCGACGCGGCGAAAGCCGTGGTGAAAGTGCCCGCCGCGAAAGTGTCCGCCGGCGAAGTGCGCGTGGCCGCCGCCCCAGCCGCCGCCGCGCCCGCTGAAGCCGACGCCATGTCCGCCTCCGTGCCCACCGCCATGCCCGCCTCCGTGTCCCCCACCATGGCCGCCGCCACCTCCGCGGGCGGTCGCAAGCGTTGGAGCGAGAGCGAGTGCAGCGCCGATGGCTGCGGTGGTGGCGATAGCGATCACGGTCTTTCGCGACATGGGGGCGTTATCCTCTCAGGACATCCATCCACCCGCACGTGATCGTAGGTCCGCCATCTGAATGGCGGCTGAACGCTTTGCAGCGCAAATGCGGCGAAGTTGCAGGGCGCGCGTCCAACGTGACGTGACGCGCGGGAGCGTGTCCCCCTTTGGCTCGGCGCCCCGTGCGGCAAGCGCAGGGGGACAGGGCGCTACGGCTCGATGCGTGCTGCGGACCTATCCACGTCCCGATTTCGACTTGCGTCGGCTCTCCTCGACGGCGATGACCGGCGCCCCGCGCGCACCCACGCGGGTATCCGGCTTCGCCTTCTTGGCGGAGGAGGACATTTTGGCGGAGGAGGACGTCCGTTCCCCCCTTTCGACCACGGTGATCTTTGTCGGGCCGATGATGATGCGGGTGCCGTGCTTCGCTTGCCGGACGGATGACGTTCGTCGCCCCTCTTCGACCGCGATGATCGGCCCGCCGACGCCGATGCCGGCGCTGTCCTTCGCGTGCCGCGCGGGTTTGTCGGCGCCGCGCCCCAACGCGAGGCGCACCATGGCGCGGCGCTTCGTGCCGCGGCTTGCCATCACTTGCGGCATCGGCACGCGACCGGTGGCGTTGGCTTCCAGTGCACGCACCGATGTGGGCGCGGCTTTGGTCAGCGACTCGGCCGCGCTCGCCATGTCCTCGATGATGGTGTTGCCGGCCTCGAACATGCTTTCGAGATCGGACGGGCCTTCGGCGCGCACGGTCTCGCGCAGCGGGTTCGCGGCCAGGATGATCTTGACGCTCGTCGGTTGGCAGTGATTCCACTCGGCCCGGTCGCGCGGCCCGTATGGGCACACGACGCCGTTCCGGGCGGCGGTCTCGTGCCAGAGCTGCGCTTCGGACGAGCCGGGCCGGCCGATGCCATTCATGTCGACGGCAAGCCCGTAGGTGTGCAGCGAGTTGAATTTGTCGGAGAAGCCGCCGACGCCGAATGCCGGTGGTCGATAGGCCGAGAACACGCCAGCGAACGGCAGTCCCGCGCTGCGCGCCTCCCGGATCGCATTGGCGAGCCGGACGACGAATTCGGGGTGCAGGCGCCCGATCGCGAGCTCCGCGCCTTGCAGCGTCATGGTGAAACCCGGGCTCGCGGTCTCGATCACATAGGCGCGCGCCTCCGCAACCTCCGCCGTTGTCCGCGCGGGGGCAGCGCAAGCCGGCTCGCTGCCCGGCGAGGGGTTGGGCTCATACACCACCACGTCATTGGACGTACATGCGAGCGCGGCGGGTGTCGCCGGGGCCGCTGTGCTCGAGCCAAGTGAATCGGATAGCGCGGTGTCCGGTGATAACGGGATCACGAACAGCGCGAGCAGCGCGGGCGCGCAATTCGGCATGGTGGCGAGCAATCGTCTCATGAGATTCCCGTGCTTGAATCATGATGAAGCCCGCGAACGCGGACACCCGCAGGTCTACGACGAATACGACGACAATGTGTTGGGGTCGGCCACGCTGCATGGCTGCCGCGCGCTGCCAATGCGCACAAGGCCGCAATGAGCGGAAAAGCAAGTCGGACCAGCGCGGAAATGTTTCGCACCGACTCCAAAAGTGATGAGCGGAACCTGCGTGCGCCGAGTTCCGGCGGACAACAGCACCTTCCTCGCGACCTGGCGCGGCGCGGTACTTTCATGCCGCTGAATCGCTGATGGGTCGAAGGTGAGAGGGAGCTTCGCGTGGCGTGCGGGCGAGCCGATAGGCAGGGACTATCGTAGCCGTCGTCGGCAGCGTTATCGGCCTCGCAGCGCAGGATTGATTTCAAAACCCAGCGTCGCCGAGAACGTCGCGCCGCACAGGGCCGAGCGCAGTCCGGTCGGATTGTCGGCGCTGATCACGCCGCCGGGCAGGGCCGCGAGGTCGCCGGTCATCAGGAAGCAATGCTCTTTCGAGAGCGTTGTGTCGGTGTAATTGAGGCCGAGCTTGAAGACGTTGTAGCTGAACGTCAGGCCGGCGCGCCAATTGGTATAGGCCGGCAGCGGAAGCCCGGCGGCGCCCGCGGTCAGGCCGCCGCCGTCGCCCGAGGTTCGGCCGAAGACCGAGCGGCCGAGATCGGCGGACAGCGACCAGCCTACGTCGGCGGGAAGGAGCCCGCTCGGCAGCTCGAAGGAGATCGCGCCGGCCGCATAGGTACCCCACGCTCCCGATTGCCAGACGTTCGGCGCGTAGGCGAGCGTGGCTCCCAGCGTGACCTTCTCGGTCAGCTTGTGCGACATCGTCGCGTGCGCCTCCCAGTAGTTCGACAGATCAGGCCCGATCTCGCCCGGGTAGTAGTAATAGGCCGCGCCGATATCGAACTCGAACGGGCCGAGGGTCGGACGGATGCCGGCGGCCATCGTCAGCTCCGCGGCCGGGCTGGTGGAAAACTTCACGCTGTTGAAATTCGTCCAGGCGTAGAGCCAGCCGTGCTGGACGTCGACATATGCGCCGAGCGCGGGCTGGTGCGCCGAGTAGCTGATGCCGCGATAGATGTAGTCGCTCATCAGCACGGCGCCGGCCGTGAGTTTGGGATATGCCGGGGCCGTGACCGCGGACTCCGTGGCCTCGCCGGCGTGCGCGGCGCACGACGTGGCGATGAGCCAGGCCAGGACTCGCTTCAGGATTCGCTTTGAGTGCGCGATCGGACGCAGCATGCGGGCTTTCGCTCGGGTCGGCGCTGGCGGAATTTCGGTCTCTGCCGGCGGCAAGCGTAGCGCGGATGGAGCGGCCGCGAAATCGGGGAGACGACGTCGTGCACCTGATCGCCGGGCGCGATAACTCCCGGCTCCGCCACGAAGGATTCGCGACCGGGCAATTTACGTCGTTCCAGCGGACCGAACGCCGCTTTTTTCTTGACTTTGTAACGAGAATCTTCTAGGGTTCGCCATCATCTGAAATTTCGCCTTGGTCACCGGCTCGCCGCCGGGTCGCTTCGCCGTGATGTCGTTCGACATCGGCGCCGGCGTCCTGCGCGCGCGCTGCTGACCCGCGCTGAATCCACCGCACCGCCGCCGGCGTCGCGCGTCCTTCGCGCAGCGCGGCGCCATGCCTGCTCGGTAACCCGATGTCTCTGACCGGCGAACCTCATGGATGGGCCGGCCGGTGAGCGCGCGCGGGAAGGCGGACGAAAAGCCGGATGAAAACTCATACAAGCGAGACCCGCTGTATCTATGGTTGCGCGCGGAGGTCCGGCGCGGACGCCGGGCCGCCCGCAAGCACTTCGAGAATGCGCGCCGGCGCCGCAGATGGGCGACTGACCAGGATTTCCGGGATAAGCACCGTGCGCGTCGTTACGGACTGACCCTGCAGGACTACCGGGCCATCCTGGAGCGGCAGGGAAACGCCTGCGGCATCTGCAAAGCGCCGGCCAAGCCGCTTTGCATCGATCATTGCCATGCGACCGGCAAGGTGCGCGGCTTCCTTTGCCGCGAATGCAACCTCGGCCTCGGCAACTACCACGACGATCCCGCCCGTATGCGGGCGGCGGCGGCCTATCTGGAGGCGGCGCGGAATCCGGCGCCCCGCGGGCGGGGTTCTTGGGCGTTGCGAATCGCGCGCCTGGTCCGGCGTGCGAACTGGTGGCCCCGCGCTCGAGGGGCGCGCGTGCCCGTCCCCGAGCGTTCAGGATGAGGGCGGAAGCGCCGGCAGCCCTGCGCCGGGACCGGTATCGCGCGGCCTGAGCGCGGCAATGCCGTACCATGGTGGGGAAATCTTCAGAAAATCTCCAGGAAAAGTCACGGCCGGCCAAATGTCGGCTGCAAGCCTGTCATCCGTTCTGCCGCTAAACACCGCGCCACGTGCCGAGGCACCGGAATCGTCGGATGCGCCGCAGAGGAACTTCTGCACATCCGCACGGCAACGGGGCGGGCACTAAGCAACAGGCGGTCGGCCATCCGGCCTGCCGCCGATATCAACAAAGTCGATCCAACAGGAGACCATCATGACGAAGATTGTTCTCGCCATTGCCCTGGCCATCGCCGCGTTCGCGACCGTTCCGGCGGCTGCGGGCCCGTACTGCCAGGAAGACCTGGGATATGGCCGCACCAGCAGCTTCGGCTGCGGCGGTTGAGTCGCCTTGGTGGGACACCCCGGCCGCGCGGAGCGGTCGGGGTGACCAAAGCTTGTCAGGAGACGAAATCATGTCGAGCATCAATGCGGGATCGATCGTCGCACTGGCGGTCGCAGTCGCGCTGCTCGGACTCGGCGCCGTCGGCAGCGCCGCTGCGCAGCCCGTGGCCGCGCCAGTCGCATCGCCGGAATGCCTCACCAACCGCTACGAGCCTGTAGTGTCCGAGACGGACGCCCGGCACCTGGGCCGGCTCGAGCGTGGCGAAGCCCGTCGCACCACCGGGCTGCTGGGGCTCATGTCTTGCCGCACAAGTCTGGCGCCTCGAGCCTTGCCGCTCGCGTCTTAGCCCGCAACGCTTGCTGCCCTGGATCAGGGATCGGTATGATCCGGCCGAAGACCGCCGGGCCATCGCCGGCACGATCCTGTGGAAGAGCGACGATGCACCCAATGACACGGCGCGTGTTGTGCGCGCTCGGCCTGGCGCTATTGTCCGCTACGTCGGCGAGCGTGGCCCAGCAGCCTGACGCGGTGCGTGTGCGCGGCACGATCGAGGCCGTCGACGGGGCGATGCTGACGGTCAAGTCGCGCGACAACCGGACGTTCTACAAGATCAAGGTGGCCGACAACGCCGTGGTGCGCGGTCTCGTCCGGGCGTCGCCGGCCGAGATCAAGGACAACACGTTCATCGGCGTGAGCGGCCTGCCGCAACCCGACGGCAGCCAGAAGGCGCTGGAAATCCACATCTTCCCGGAGCCGATGCGCGGCACCGGCGAGGGGCATCAGCCCTGGGACCTGGTGCCCAACAGCACCATGACCAATGCCACCGTGGCGCAGATGGTGAAAGCGGTCGACGGCCACGAGATCACGGTGAAGTACAATGGCGGAGAGAAGAAGATCGTCCTCCTGCCGCAGACACGGATCGTGACCTTCGTTCCCGGCGACAGGAGCGAGCTTAGGCCGGGCGTCAAGATCTTCATCGCCGCTGCCCGCAAGAAGGACGACGGCACGCTCGAAGCCGAC
>DASSJW010000092.1:0-10963 GCA_035690995.1 Xanthobacteraceae bacterium | reverse complement strand
GAGACCACCGCGCCCGCGCTCAAGGGCTATCGTGGCGACGGGCCGGTGCGCATCGGCAATGCGGCGGCCGAGCAAGTGCAAAACGATACCTATGGCAGCATCATTCTCGCCGCCATGCCGATGTTCTATGACCGGCGCCTGCCGCGGCTCGGTGATGAAGGGTTGTTTCGGCTGCTGGAATCGCTGGGCGCCAAAGCAGGTGAGCTCGCCTTGGAAGCCGACAACGGTATTTGGGAGTACCGCGGGCGCCAGCGCATCCACACCCATTCGATTGCGATGTGCTGGGCCGGCTGCCACCGGCTGGCCGCGATTGCCTCCAGGCTGGGCCTGCCGGATCGCGCGGCGCACTGGAATGCCGTCGCCGAGCCCGTGCACCAGGCGCTGCTGCAGGGCGCCTGGAACGAAAAGCGCCAGGCCTTCACGGCCGCGTTCGGCTCGGATGATCTTGACGCCAGCGTTCTGCTGCTTCCCGATCTCGGTGTGATCGAAGCCGACGATCCGCGTTTTGTGAGCACGGTCAAGGCGATGGAGCGCGAACTTTTGCGCGAGAAGCACGTTATGCGCTATGCGGCGGCGGACGATTTCGGCCTGCCGGCAACTGCTTTCCTTATTTGCCGGTTTTGGCTTGTCGATGCCTGGTGGTCGCTGGGTCGTCGCGAGGAGGCACGCGAGTTGTTTGTCGATGCGTTGGCGTATCGAAATCGGTATGGTCTACTGTCCGAGGACATCGATCCGCAAACAGGGACCTTGTGGGGAAATTTCCCGCAGACTTATTCCATGGCTGGATTGATTCTAACCGCGATGCGGTTGTCGCGGAGTTGGGAGGATCGATATTGGCGCGGCTAGTGGTTGTTTCGAACCGCGTGGCTGTCCCCAGTCGCGATAGCGACAACCAGGCCGGGGGGCTGGCGGTCGCCGTACGCTCGTTGCTCAAGGGGCGGGGCGGCCTCTGGTTCGGCTGGAGCGGGACCGTTGCCGCGCAGGACGATGTCACCACCAGGACCATTCACCAGGGCGAGATGTCCTACGTGGTTACCGACCTCGTCGACGCCGACTATCAGGAATATTACAACGGTTTCGCCAATCAGGTGCTGTGGCCGATTCTGCACTACCGGCTCGATCTGGCGGAATTTTCGCGCCGCGACCTCAGCGGCTACCGCCGGGTCAATGCCCATTTTGCCAATGAGCTCAATAGTCTGCTGCAGCCGGACGACGTCATCTGGGTGCACGACTATCATCTCATTCCGCTTGCGAAGATGCTGCGCGACCGCGGTCACCGCAACCGCATCGGCTTTTTCTTGCACATCCCCTTTCCCCCTCCCGAGATTCTCACCGCGCTCCCCAACCATGAATGGTTGATCCCGCAACTGACCGCCTACGATCTGGTCGGACTGCAGACCGACAACGACGCCACCAATCTCGCGCGCTATTTCGAAAATGAGTGCCGGTTGGAGAAGCGGAGCAACCTTGTCTACCAAACCGCCGAACGGACCGTGCGCGTCGGCGCCTTTCCGATCGGGATCGAGACGCAGGAATTCAGCCGCCTGGCGCGGCGGTCCGCCCGCTCTCCGCTGGTGCGGAGCGTCGTGGAGAGCCTGGCCGGCCGGGCGCTGATGATCGGGGTCGACCGGCTCGATTATTCCAAGGGCCTGGCCCAGCGCATGGATGCGTTCGAGCGCTTCCTCGCGCTCTATCCCGATTGGCGCGGCAAGGTCACCTATCTCCAGATCACGCCGAAGAGCCGCTCCGAAATCCAGGAATATGCTGGAATGGAGCGCACCATCAGCGAGGCCGCGGGCCGGATCAACGGCGCTTATGGCGAAGTCGCCTGGACGCCGATCCGCTACGTCAACCGGGCCTACAGCCGCAGCGCGTTGGCGGGCCTTTATCGTGCCGCGCGGGTGGGCTTCATCACGCCGCTGCGCGACGGCATGAATCTCGTCGCCAAGGAATATATCGCCGCCCAGGATGCTGAGAATCCCGGCGTTCTGGTGCTGTCGCGCTTTGCCGGGGCGGCGGCGGAATGCACGGCCGCGATCCTGGTCAACCCCTATGACCCGGAGGCGGTCGCGACCTCGATTGCGCACGCCCTCTCCATGCCGCTTGAAGAGCGGCGCTCCCGCCACGCGGCCCTCTTCCAGGTGATTTCCGAAAACGACCTCAACTGGTGGGGTGAGCATTTCCTGGCGGCGCTGACCAAGGACGCAGCCCCGACGCCGTGGCACGAACAGCTCGGCCTCGCGCCGCCGCTGTTCACCGGCCTGGCGTAGTGCATTCGCCTTCGACGGGCGCAAAAGCCGCGTTCACGAACCACGCTTGCGGCTAGACATCGGCGGCGATCGACAGGTCCTCCGGCGCGGGGCGGGCACGCTGCTCCGCGGGCTTCTCGAAACGCGTCAGGTTGAACGCGCTGCTCACGAGCGCGACGTGGGTGAACGCCTGCGGGAAGTTGCCGACCAGCCGGCACGTGCGCGGGTCATATTCCTCGCTCAACAGCCCGACATCGTTTCGCAGTTCGAGCAGGCGATCGAACAGCTCTCGCGCGTCCTGCCAGCGATGTTGCAGGACATAGGCATCGACCAGCCAGAAGCTGCACGCCAGAAAGGCGCCCTCCCCCGGCGGCAGGCCGTCATCGGACGCGGCGGAGTCGTAGCGCAGGACGAATCCGTCCACCAGCAAGCGCTTTTCGATCGCCTCCAAGGTTCCGCGCACGCGCGGATCGTCGGGCGGCAGAAAGCCGACATGCGGGATGAGCAGCAGACTCGCGTCCAGATGCTTTGCGCCGTAGGACTGGACGAAGCTCCCGAGCTCGGGATCGTAGCCGCGCCGGCACACGTCGGCGTGAATGGTGGCGGCGATCTCTCGCCAGCGATCGATCGGTCCGTCGAGGTTGAATTGCTCGGCGCTCTTGATCGCGCGGTCGAAGGCCACCCACGCCATCACCTTCGAATAGGTAAAATGCTTGGGCCCACCGCGGACTTCCCAAATCCCTTCGTCCGGCTGGGCCCAGACGCCCTCGAGATGGGAGAGAAACGCCTGCTGCATTGCCCATCCGGATTCGCTCGCAGCAATCCCGTGGCATCTCGCCTGATGCAGCGCGTCCATTACCTCGCCGAAAACGTCGAGCTGCAGCTGGCCATGCGCCGCATTGCCGATGCGAACCGGAGCGGAGCCCTCGTAGCCCGGAAGCCACGGCACCTCCCATTCGGTCAGGCGCCGCTCGCCGGCGATGCCGTACATGATCCGAACCTGGTCCGGACTGCCGGCCACCGCCCGCAACAGCCATTCGCGCCACGCCTGCGCCTCGTCCTGGTACCCGGCGTCCATCAGCTCGAGCAGGATCAGCGTCGCATCGCGCAGCCAGCAGAAGCGATAATCCCAGTTTCTCACTCCGCCCAGGTGCTCGGGCAACGACGTGGTCGGTGCGGCGACGATGCCGCCGGTCGGCCAGTAGGTGCAGGCCTTGAGCGTGATCAGCGAGCGCAGGACGGCATCGGAGCAGTGTCCCGCCGGCCGGCAATTCTTCGACCAGTTCGTCCAGAAGCCCTCCGTCGCATCCAGCGCCCAGGTGGGGCCGACCGGCTCCGGCGGGGGCAGATGCGACGGAGCGTAGGTGAGGACAAAGGGCAGCGTTTCGCCGGCGGCGATCTCGAATTCGGCGATGGTCTTCATGTTCTGGCCGACAAGGTCGGCCGGAGTGCGCAACACCACCATGTCCGGCCCGGCGACGGCGCGCAGCGTGCCGTCGTCGAGGCGCGTGACCCAAGGGACGATCGCGCCATAGCCGAAGCGGAGGACGAGCACGCTCGACATCGTCACCCGGCCGCGCTCGCCGACGACGAGCCGAACGACGCTCGAATTCGTCGCGCCCATGGGCATGAAGTCGACCAGCGTCACGGCGCCCGCGCTGCATTCGAAGCGGGTTTCTAGGATCAGCGTGTCCGGCCGATATCGCCGCGTGACGCGCGCCGCGGGGTCGCGCGGGGCGATCCGCCAGTGCCCGTGCTCTTCGGTGCCGAGCAGCGCCGCGAAGCAGGCGTCGGAATCGAAGCGGGGCCAACACAGCCAATCGATCGAGCCGTTGCGGCCGACCAAGGCGGCCGCTTGGCAATCGCCGATCAGGGCGTAGTCCTCGATGGGAAGCGGCATGACGGCCTATTGAGCAAAATCGATGACGACCTTGATGTCGCCCTTGCGCGGTTCGAGCGCCTCGCTCCAGCAATCGAGCGGAACGCGGCGCGTGATCAATCGCGCCAGCCAGGTCTTGTCGGCATGCGCCAGAGCGTCCGCCGCCATCTCGTAGTGGCGGCGGTTGGCATTCACCGTGCCAAATATGGTTTCGTTGTCGAGCACCATCTTGCGATTGAGGCGGCCGATATCAAGCTCGAATGTCTTTCCGGGCTCGGTGACGCCGGTGAGGCATACGATACCGGCGGGCGCGGCGACACCAAGGCAGGCGCGGATCACGGTCACCGCCCCGGTGCATTCCATCAGCACGTCGGGCGCGAGACGTTCAAGCGTGCTCGGGTCGGAGTGATATGCAGCGCCGAGATCGCGCACGATCGCTTCCTTCGGGCCTCCCTTGTTGTGATCGAGCACGTGCACATCGAGGCCGCGCTGTTGTCCCATCAGGGCGGCGAGGAGACCGATCGGGCCCGCTCCGGTGACCAGCAGGCTTTGCGGCTCCCACACCCGGGCGCGCCGGCCGATGCGCTCGGTGTGATCCCACGCCTTGGCCAGGATGCTGGCGGGCTCCAGCAGGACCCCCAGGATGCCCAGGGCCGGATCGATCTTGACCACGAACTCCGGCTCGACGCGAAAGCGTTCGGCGCCGTAGCCATGCCGCTCCTTGATCCCGCGTTCGGTGTAGCGGCCGTTCCGGCACATGTCCCATTCGCCGGCGGCACAGGCCGGGCATGGCTGCGGATCAGGCCGGCGCACGATCCCGACGACGAGATCGCCGGGCGCGACCCCGCAATCCGGGGGCGCCGATTCCACCGTGCCCAGCGACTCATGGCCGAGCACCAGGCGCCCCTGACCGGGAGGCGCGGTCCCATAGGCGCCCGTGAGAATTTCCCGATCGGTCGCGCATACCCCGAGCGCCAGCGTCCGGACCAGAACGGCGCCGTCCGACAGCGGCGGTTCGGGCACGTCATCGAGCCGGGCGGAATTGGCGATCCCGGGCAAAACCGTGATTGCGCGCATGCGTTCCTTTCAGTCCACGGCCCGGGTTTCCATCAATGGCCAGGATTTCACCACAGGTGAGACAGAATTGACGCCGCCTGCGCGCACGTTCCGCCGCCGACGCTTCGGCCACGGCATTTTGGGCCTCCCGCATTATGCAGTCCGCCGACAAAAAGTTCCCGTGACGGAAACGAAGACGGGGCACCAACGTTGGCAATCTTAGTGGAAAAAAATGGAGTCATGGCATGGAAGCGATCGGTCGCCGGCGATGGGCCATCGCGGAGGGATACATTCCCTCCGAAAGCTCGTTCTCGCATCGCGCGCTCGTCTCGCACGAGACCGCTTGCATCCTCAACGCGGGCGATCGTGACGCACATGTGACAATCACGATTTTTTTCGCTGATCGCCAGCCCGTCGGCCCTTACCGCCTGACCGTCGCCGCGCGTCGAACGCTTCATCTGCGCTTCAACGATCTCGAGGATCCCGCGCCGATCCCGCGCGATACCGACTACGCCTCGGTTTTCGAATCGGATGTCCCGATCATCCTGCAGCACACCCGGCTGGATTCCCGCCACGCCGAGGTCTCGCTGTTGTCGACGATGGCCTATCCCGAAGGCTGACGCGCGGCAGGTTTCCGCGGCGGACCGCGGGAACTTTTCGCATCGCAACACGTTTGGTTCGTAGCCGGTTCTCCTGGAGAGGAATACATGAAAATCGCACAGATCTCGCCGCTCATGGAGAGCGTGCCACCGCGGCTGTATGGTGGTAGCGAGCGAATCGTGTCCTATGTCACCGACGAGCTGGTTCGGCAGGGTCATGACGTCACCCTGTTTGCCAGCGGCGATTCGGTGTCCAGCGCCAAGCTGGTGCGCTGCGTGCCGATGGCACTGCGGCTGGACGCGAACGTGCGGGATCCGATCCCGTACTACATGCTGATGCTCGACCGCGTGCGCGAGATGGCCGACGAATTCGATATCCTGCATTTCCACATCGACCAGTTTCACTTCCCGCTGTTTCGGCCGATCGCCAATCGGACGGTGACCACTCTGCACGGACGGCAGGACCTGCACGACATGAAGCCGTTGTATGTCGGCTTCAGCGACATGCCGCTGGTGTCGATCTCCAATTCCCAGCGAAAGCCGATTCCCAACGCGAACTTCGCTGCCACCGTCTATCACGGCATCCCGCTGCAGCTGCTCAAGCCGAATTACAAGCCGAGCGGAGATTATGTGGCATTCCTGGGACGTATATCCCCGGAAAAGCGGCCGGACCGGGCGATCCGGATCGCCCAGGCGCTCGGCGTGCGAATCAAGATCGCGGCCAAGATCGACAAGGTCGACGAGGCCTATTTCCGCGAGACCATTGCTCCGCTCTTCAATCAACCCGGCGTGGAATATATCGGCGAGATCGACGAACGCTCGAAGAGCGAATTCCTGGGCCAAGCGAGCGCATTGCTATTCCCGATCGACTGGCCCGAGCCGTTCGGGCTGTCGATGATCGAGGCCATGGCTTGCGGCACCCCGGTACTCGCCTTCCGCTGCGGCTCGGTACCCGAGATCGTCGACTCAGGCGTGACGGGCATGATCGTCGAGACCATGGACGAGGCGATCAGGGTATTGCCGCAGGTTCTCGCGCTCGATCGCCGCGCAGTGCGGCAAAAATTCGAGCAGCGATTTTCCGCTGCGCGCATGGCCAAGGACTACGCCCAGGTATATCGTTCGCTCATCAAGCAGCAGGCGCTGCTGGAGCGGGATGCTCCACTGTCGCGGCGCCAGCCGGAGCTTGAACAGGGAATGAACTGATAGAGGTTTCATGCCGATCGAGGGCGTCGCGCTCCCGAAATTGTCGCTCGACACTATTCCTGAGGCGACGTTCTATATTCCAGCGACGGGTCCGGTCACGCGGCCGCGCCGGTCGCTCAAGCACGACAACACGTTCGTCGTCCTCGACAGCCACGGCGATATCGGCGCGTCGGCCGGCGGCACCGACGGCCTGTTCCACTGCGACACGCGTTTCCTCTCGCATTTCGAACTGCTGCTCAACGGGATGCAACCGTTGCTGCTCGGCTCCAACCTGCGTGACGACAACACGCTGCTCACGGTGGATCTGACCAATCCCGACATGTATTTCGACGATCGTCTGGTGCTGCCGAAGGACACCTTGCACGTCGTGCGCACGATTTTTCTCTGGCGCGACACGGCATATCAAAGGCTTGCGATCCAGAACCATGGCGAAGGTCCGGTCGATCTGCGCCTGACCATGCTGTTCGACAGCGACTTCGCCGACCTGTTCGAGGTCCGCGGCCTGCGGCGGGAGCACCGCGGCACCACCAATCGTGAGGTGGCGCGCCCCGCCACCACCGTGCTGAGCTATCAGGGTCTCGACGCGCGATTGCGGCAAACGGTCTTGCGCTTCGATCCGACCCCGAGCGAACTCACCGCGACGACGGTGTCCTATCGCCTCAGCATTGCGCCGAAAGAGTTCACACCGGTTTGCTGCACCATCGGCTGCGGCGCGCCGGAACCGCCAAAGCCGGTGCCGCTGCTGCGGGGATTGCGCGCGGTCCACCGCAATCTTCGCTCGGTGTCGCACAACGCCGCCACGGTCGAGACCTCGAATGATCTTTTCAACGAGGTGCTGTGCCGGTCGATGTCCGACCTCTACATGCTGATGACCAACACGCCGCAAGGGCGTTATCCCTATGCCGGCATCCCATGGTATTCGACCACGTTCGGTCGCGATGGATTGATTACCGCCCTGCAGATGCTGTGGCTCGATCCTCGCATCGCGCAGGGCGTGTTGCGTCGCCTCGCCGCGCTCCAGGCCAAGACCGACGATCCCGCCTCGGACGCGCAGCCGGGCAAGATCCTGCATGAGATGCGCGAGGGCGAGATGGCAGCCCTGCGCGAAGTGCCGTTCGGCCTTTATTACGGCACGGTCGACGCCACGCCGCTGTTCGTCATGCTGGCGGGTCTTTATGCCGAGCGCACCGGCGACGACGCCACCATCATCGATTTATGGCCCGCCATCGAGGCCGCGCTCGCCTGGATCGATGGACCCGGCGACCCCGACGGAGACGGCTTCGTCGAATACTACCGGGCCACCGAAGAGGGGCTGGCCAACCAGGGCTGGAAGGATTCCCAGGACGCCATCTTCCATGCCGACGGCCATCTGGCGGAAGGGCCGATCGCGCTGGCCGAGGTGCAAGGCTACGTCTATTGCGCCAAGCTCCTGGCGGCCCGTTGCGCCAAGCGTCTGGGGCGCATGCACGACGCGCGCCGGCTCAAGGCCGAGGCCGATCTGCTGGCTGAGCGCTTCGACGCCGCCTTCTGGTGTCCCGAGCTCGGCACCTATGCGCTCGCCCTCGACGGCAAGAAGGAGCCCTGTCGCGTTCGCAGCTCCAACGCCGGGCAGGTTCTGTTCACCGGCATCGCCAGGCCGGACCGCGCGATCCAGGTCGGCGACGGCCTGCTGCGGCCGCATTTCTTCTCCGGCTGGGGCATCCGCACCATTGCCAATACCGAAGCGCGCTACAATCCGATGTCGTATCACAACGGCTCGATCTGGCCGCACGACAACGCGCTCATTGCGCTGGGGCTTGCCCGCTACGGCATGAAGGGATCGGTCGAGCGCGTGTTCAAAGGCCTGTTCGACGCCGCGACCTATATGGAGATGCGCCGGTTGCCGGAATTGTTCTGCGGCTTTCAGCGCGGCCGCGGCCGCGGCCCAACCCTCTACCCCGTCGCCTGCTCGCCGCAAGCCTGGGCCAGCGCGACGCCGTTCACCCTGATCGAGGCTTCGCTCGGCCTCCAGTTCGATCCTGCCGCGAACGAAATCCGCCTGCACAATCCCAGCCTGCCCTCGTTCCTGCAGGAGGTCGTGTTACGCAATCTGCAGCTCAAGGAATCGAGCGTCGACCTCAAGGTGCGCCGCCACGCCCATGACGTATCGGTCGAAATTCTCGACCGGCGGGGCGATATTCAAGTCTCGATCGTGTTCGGCCGGGCGGCCGATCCCGGCGAAACCGGATCACCGCCGACTGCGTCGATCTGAGCGAGCTGCGTTCCCGTAACGATAACCTGTATGGTGGGTCGGTGACATCGAGCTGACCACCGATGGACCAGGCCAAGATTCCGACCGCGACCCGAATTGTGCGGCGGCCCCCAGGCGGAACGCCGCGGCGTGTCGGCGCCGATATCTGCGTGCTGGGCGCCGGCATCGCCGGAATTTCCGCCGCGCTCGAAGCGGCGCGTCTCGGCCGCAAGGTCGCGCTGGTGGACGGCCTTCCGGCGCTCGGTGGGCAGGCGGTCAATTCCATCATCGGCACGTTCTGCGGCCTGTTCGGCAACGGGCCGCACGGCGCCCAGCTCACGCACGGCATCGCCGATGACATCCTGCGTGAACTCGGCGCGCAGGGAGCGTTGCATTACCGCCGCGGCGGACCATCGAACACGACCGTGGTGATGTACGACGAGATCGCGCTGTCGCGTTGGATCGAAGAAGCCGTTCGCAAGGCCGATATCACCGTGCTGCTCGGCGCCATCCTGCGCGGCGTCGCGCGCGATGGCGGCTGCATCCGCGAGCTCGACCTTGCGACGCGCTACGGCGACGTCAAGCTCTCGGCGGCCGGCTTCGTCGACGCCACCGGCGACGCCGCCCTGACCTGGGAAGCGGGATTTGCCTGCCGCGAGCCGGCCGACGGACCGATCTACGGCACGCAGATGATGGTGCTCGAAGGCATCGACGAAGCGCGGCAGCCGACGCGCGCGGAGCTGACCGCGCGGGCGCGCGCCAGGGGCGCCCACTATGGTTTGGTGCGCACCGACGGATTTGCTTTCGTCTTCCCCGGCCGCGGCACCGCCCTGGTGAACCATACCCATGTCGAGACGCCCCTCGAACCGGTGGCGGCGTCCCGCAATGCCCTGCTCGGCAAGGCGCAGGCCGACAAGGTCCTGCATTTCCTCAAAAGCGAATATCCCGACGCCTTCGGGCAGGCGCGGGTGCGCAGCTATGGGCTGCCGGGGATCCGGCAGACCCGCTGGATCGTCGGTCGCCAGCAGCTCACGGTCGAGGACGTGCGCGCCGGCACGAAATTCTCCGACGCTGTCGCGCGCACCGCTTGGCCGATCGAACTGCACGACCGGGCCGACAGCTACATCTGGGAGCCGTTTGCGGACGACCACATGCACTATGTGCCGTTCGGCAGCCTCGTACCGGCCGAGGCCGACAACATCGTGGCCGCCGGCCGCTGCATCGACGGCGACACGGCCGCGCTGTCGACCGTGCGGGTGATGGGGCCGTGCATCGCCATGGGGGCCGCGGCCGCGCACGCGCTCGATCTTGCCGGCAGCGGCAGCGTGCAGCAGATCGACGTCGCGGCGCTGCGCCAACGCGTGCGGGACAACGTCGAGCGCGCGGATTAGCCGGGGCGACTCCTGGCGGCGCTCTCTCACGGCCTTAGGTCGAGGGCGGAATTGTCACTCCGCCGCGCTGGCGACGCCGAACACCTTGTTGATTTCCGGCTGCTGCTGCGTGCGCGCGGCCTTGCGCAGCTGCTTCGCCTCCGACAGCACCGGCTGGAGGTTGAACAGCCGGCGGGCGTTGTCCCCCAGGATGTTGCGCTTGGCCTGCTCGCTCAGAAACGGCAGGTCATGGATAGTGCTCGGCAGATCCATGTCCCAGTGCGGATAATCCGAGGAATACAGCAGTTGCGTCTCGGCGTTGATCATCTTGAAGGTGAGCTGCAGCGCCTCGCGGTTGTCCACCATCTCCATCGGCT
>DASSJW010000091.1:0-17504 GCA_035690995.1 Xanthobacteraceae bacterium | reverse complement strand
GATCTCATCATCCTCAATACCTGTCACATCAGGGAACAGGCGGCCGACAAGGTCTATTCCGAGCTTGGCCGTATCCGCGCGCTCAAGCAGGCAGCCGCCCGCGACGGACGGCACCTGACGATTGCCGTCGCGGGTTGCGTCGCCCAGGCCGAGGGGGAGGAAATCATCCGCCGGGCGCCGGCGGTCGATCTCGTGGTGGGACCGCAGAATTATCATCGGCTGCCCGGCCTGCTCGCCCGGGCCGAGCGCGGGGGCGCGGTCGTCGACACCGAATTTCCGGTCGAGGACAAGTTCGATCTTCTGAAGGCCCCGAGCCGCGATGCGATACGGGCACGCGGTGTCTCGGCATTCGTCACGGTGCAGGAAGGCTGCGACAAGTTCTGCACGTTCTGTGTCGTGCCCTATACGCGCGGCGCCGAGATGTCACGGCCGGTCGCGAAGATCTTTGCCGAAGTCGCTCGGCTCGCGGATGCCGGCGTGCGCGAGGTCACGCTGATCGGGCAGAACGTGAACGCGTATCACGGCGAAGGACCCGACGGCCGTCCCTGGACGCTGGGGCGGTTGCTGGCGCGCATTGCCGAGGTGCCGGGAATCGCTCGCCTGCGCTACACCACGAGCCATCCGTGCGACATGGACGCGAGCCTGATCGCGGCGCATCGCGATCTGCCGGGCCTGATGCCGTACCTGCACCTTCCGGTGCAGTCGGGTTCCGACCGCATTCTGGCGGCGATGAACCGCCGTCACCGCCGGACGGACTATCTCGATGCCCTCGCGCGTATGCGCGACGCACGCCCTGATATCGCGTTCTCCTCGGATTTCATCGTCGGCTTCCCGGGCGAAAGCGAGGATGATTTTCGCGCGACGCTCTCGCTGGTCGACGAGGTTGGGTACGCCAGCGCTTTTTCGTTCAAATACTCGGCGCGGCCCGGCACGCCGGCCGCGGACATGGACGACCAGAACCCCGACGAGGTGAAAACCGAGCGGCTCTACCGTCTGCAGGCCGCAATCGATCGCCAGCAGGCTGCCTTCAATCGGCAATGTCTCGGCCGCACCTTCGATATTCTGTTCGACAAGCCGGGACGCCATCCTGGCCAGATCGCCGGCCGCTCCCCATATCTCCAAGCAGTTCAGGTCATGGCTCCCCAGACAATGATCGGAGACGTCGCAGCGGTGAGGATCACGCAGATGAGCACCAACAGCCTGTTCGGCACGCTCGCAGGCGCGTCGGCGGGCGCCGAACCGATGCCGGCGGAGGGTTGAACCATTGCGCTCACCACGACCGGACAATGGGTCTCTCGTTTCCTCACCAGACGCTCCCGGCGACAATGCCGCAACGCAGATCGTGCTCGCCTTCGACGACAACCGGCTCGCCTCCCTGCTGTTCGGCCAGTACGGGCAGAACCTGGCCCTGATCGAGCGTAGGCTGGGCGTCGTCGCCGAACAGCGCGGCAATCATGTCAACGTCGCCGGCTCGCGCGACGGCGTGGAGCGGGCGCGCCGCGTGCTGGAGGGGTTGTACGAGCAGCTCAAGCGGGGCGACGAGCTCGTTTCCGGCGATGTGGAGGGCGCCATTCGCCTGGCCATCGCCCAGGGTTCGCTGTTCGACTATGACGCCACGACCGCGCGGCCGAGCTTCGAGGAGATCAATCTGCGCAAGCGCCCAGTCCGCGCGCGCACCGCGGCGCAGGACGCCTATATCCGCGCGCTGCGCCGCCATGCGCTGGTGTTCGGCACCGGGCCGGCGGGGACCGGCAAGACCTGGCTCGCGGTCGCCCACGCCGTGCAATTGTTCGAGCGCAAGGAGGTCGACCGTATCGTTCTCTCCCGTCCTGCGGTCGAGGCCGGCGAACGGCTTGGGTTCCTCCCCGGCGACATGCGCGAGAAGGTCGATCCTTATCTGCGCCCGATCTACGACGCACTCTATGACCTGATGGATGCGCGCATCGTCGAACGGGCGCTGCAGACCGGCGAGATCGAGATCGCGCCACTCGCCTTCATGCGCGGACGCACGCTCTCAAATGCGGTCATCATCCTGGACGAGGCGCAGAATACGACATCGATGCAGATGAAGATGTTCCTGACGCGGCTCGGAGAGAATAGCCGGATGATCGTTACGGGCGATCCGAGCCAGGTCGATCTGCCGTCCGGACAGACCTCCGGCCTTGCGGAGGCGACGCGGCTCCTGCGCCATGTCGAGGGAATCGGTCACGTGGTCTACACCGCCGAAGACGTCATCCGCCACGAACTCGTGGGCCGGATCGTCGACGCCTACGACAAGGCGGCGCTCAAGGCGGCGCGGGCGCGCGAGACGAAGGAATGAGGTCGCTCGCTTGCTTTCTCTGCTCTACGAAGGCGAGTGGAAAGTGACACTGGCCATGCGCAAGCAGCGCGCACCAACCGCCTCGCGTAACGCGAGCGCGATCGAGATCGTGATAGAATCTCCGCTCTGGAAACAGCACCGCGGCGCAAAGGCGCTGCTGCGCCGGGCGATCGCGCAGGCGGCCGCCCTGGTGCCGCCGACCGCGGGCGAGCTTGCCATCGTCCTGACCGATGATGCGGCGATCCGGACGCTCAACCGCGACTGGCGCGGCAAGGACTCGGCGACCAACGTGCTGTCGTTTCCCGCCCGCGGCCCGCGCGCCGCGCCGGGAACACCCCGCCTGCTCGGCGATATCGTGATCGCTCATGAAACGACGGAACGCGAAGCGCGTGCGGAGCATAAGCCCTTTGCGCACCATCTGGCGCATCTTGCCGTGCATGGATTTCTCCATCTCGCCGGCTACGATCACGAGGCGGATGACGAGGCCGACGCCATGGAAAGGCTTGAAACTCTGATCCTCGCGCAGCTTGCCATCCCCGATCCTTATACTGCGCGCCGTGCGCCGGATTGCGATGCCTGATTCCGACCCCACGCATTCGAATGAGCCGGGCGCCACATACAATTTGCCCGCGTTGATAGCACGCTCGGACTCTGCTGCAGGCGAGGGCACCGAGGGCTGGTTCACGCGGGTGCTGCGGACGGTCTTCGGCTGGAAAGCCAGCACGATCCGCGCGGACCTCAAGGATGTGCTCGAGGACGGCGCGGGCGAAACCGGCTTTTCCCCGACCGAACGCACCATGCTCAAGAACATCCTCGGTTTGCGCGAGCGGCGCATCGTGGATGTCATGGTTCCGCGCGCCGATATCATTGCCGTGCAGCGCGACATCGCACTGGGCGAGCTCATGAAGGTGTTCGAGAGCGCGGGCCATTCGCGCCTCGTGGTTTATGACGATACGCTCGACGACGCCGGCGGCATGGTGCACATCCGCGACCTCGTGGCTTTCATGACGGAGCGCGCCGCCGCGAGCGCCAAGGCCAACACGCGGCGCAAGCGGCCGTTTCCCGCCGGGCTGGATCTCAAGGCCGTCGACCTTTCGATGCCGCTGTCGACGACGAAGATCGTGCGTGAAATCCTCTACGCTCCACCGTCAATGCCCGTGCTCGACCTGTTGGCGAAGATGCAGACCACCCGCATTCACCTCGCCCTCGTGATCGACGAATATGGCGGCGCCGACGGCGTAGTGTCGATCGAGGACATCGTCGAGCAGATCGTAGGCGATATCGCCGACGAGCACGACGAGGAGGGCGCCCCGGACGTGGTACGCCAGCCCGATGGGTCGTTTCTGGCCGACGCGCGCGCCAGCCTCGAGGACGTCGCCTCGGCCGTCGGAACCGAATTCGATGTGGGCGAGCTCGCAAAGGAGGTCGACACTCTCGCCGGATACGTCGCCGCCCGGATCGGCCGCGTGCCGGTGCGGGGCGAACTGGTTCCCGGTCCCGGCCCGTTCGAAATCGAAATCCTCGATGCCGATCCACGCCGGGTGAAGAAACTCAAGGTTTACCGCAGCCTTGATCGGCAGAACGGCAATAGCCGCGAGTCGCGCCGGCAATCGCCCAGCGGCGCCCTCACGCCGGCAAGCGCGGGCGGTTCCTCCACCCCCGTGATCGGCGAAGAACCGGTCAAGCTTTCGCCCCAGACGGCGCCGTCGAAATCCGCGCGTCGCTCGTGACCCTGAGCCACCTCGCCCAAACGATCGTATCGGCGCGAGGCTGGTGGCGTATCCTGATCGCCTTCCTCGCCGGTGCCGCGTCGACGCTGGCGTTGCCGCCGACAAACATCTGGCCCGTCCCCTTCGTCACTTTCCCCGTCCTGGTTTGGCTCGTCGATGGCGCGGCAGGCACGCGTCTCGGCGGTGTGCTCGCCGCTGCCAGCGCGGGCTGGTGGTTCGGGTTCGGCTATTTCCTCGCCGGTCTCTACTGGCTCGGCCATGCGTTCCTGGTCGACGCCAAGACCTTCGGCTGGTTGCTTCCATTCGCCGTCACGGCATTGCCGGCCGCAATGGCGATCTACACGGCGCTCGGACTGGCGCTGGCGCGCGCGATCTGGACGCGCGGCGCCATCCGCATCCTCGCCCTTGCGGTGGCGCTCACGCTGGCAGAGTGGCTGCGCGGGCACCTGTTCAGCGGCTTTCCCTGGAACACCTATGGCTATGCGCTGATCTCGCCGCTTTGGCTCGCCCAAGGCGCGGCGCTGATCGGGATCTGGGGCCTGACCTTCCTCGCCGTCGCGATCTACGCGTCGCCCGCGGCGCTCGCCGACGCGCGCACGGATACCACGCGCCCGTGGGTGGCTCCGGCCTTGAGCGGGGCGGTGATCGCTGCGCTGGCCATCTACGGCGCGGCACGGCTGGCCGGCACGTCAACGAACTACTTCGAAGGCGTGCACCTGCGCATCATGCAGCCCAATCTGCAGCAGGACGACAAGTTCAACTATGCGCGCAAGCAGCAGGTGATGGACCGGTATCTGGCGCTGTCCGATCGCAAGGACGGCCCGCAATCGACCGGGCTGCGCGGCATCACGCATCTGATCTGGCCCGAATCCGCATTCCCGTTCTTTCTCACGCGCGAGCCGGACGTGCTCGCCCAAATCAGCGCGCTGCTGCCGAAAGGCACGGTGCTGATCACCGGGGCGATCCGCGCGCCCGATTCCCGGGGCGTCGTCAATCGCGCCTACAATTCGATTTACGTGATCGGCGATGACGGCTCGATCCTGTCGGTCTACGACAAGGTTCATCTGGTACCATTCGGCGAATATCTGCCGTTCCAGGACCTGTTGGAGCGGCTCGGCCTCGAGCAGCTCACCAAGGTGCGCGGCGGATTCATCCCCGGCGAGCGGCGGCAAAATCAGCCGGCGCCTGGCGCCCCGAATTTTCTCCCCTTGGTCTGCTACGAGATTATCTTCGCCAGCGACGCGGTGCCCCACAGTGAGCAGCCGAACTGGCTCTATCGCCACCTCGGCCGCTATTTCGACTGGCCGTTTGTCGCCGGAAACGGCGCGCGACCCGGCTGGTTTCTGAATCTCACCAACGATGGGTGGTTTGGCGCGAGCGCCGGCCCCTACCAGCATTTCCAGCAGGCGCGCGTGCGCGCAATCGAGGAGGGCCTGCCCCTGGTGCGGGCGGCAAACACCGGCATCTCGGCGGTGGTCGATCCGCTTGGGCGCGTGGTGGCGTCACTGCCTCTGGGGGTTGAAGGCATCCTTGACGCCCCGCTGCCGCGGCCGCTCGCGCCCACTCTCTACGCCCGTTTGGGTGATGCGCCGGCCGGGCTTATGGTCCTCGGGGGCTTGGGGTGGGTGATGCTGTCCCGCCGTCGGCGTCCGACGGGATAATGCAGAACAGCTCAGCGCGTGGTGCATGCCCGGTCACGCATGCTATGGTTGCACCTGTGACATGGTGGCACAACTTTTAGCCCACAGGTTACAATTGAAACTATCGATTAATTGCTCTTTTTAATCAACGCTTAGGGTAAACTGAAAGTTGTACCGCCATTTCAACCGTTTTTCACCGGCGCGCCCGCGTTGCATCGAATACGATTGCCTTCCGCTTTCGCAGAAGGGACATTAGCGCGAACCACGGCTGCATAGGAGATCGTTATGGCTGCCGCCAAAAAGGCCCCGAATCCCATCGACAAGCACGTCGGCAGCCGGGTGCGCATGCGCCGTATGATGCTGGCCATGAGCCAGGAAAAGCTCGGGGACGCGTTGGGCCTCACGTTCCAGCAGGTGCAAAAATACGAGAAGGGCACCAACCGCATCGGAGCCAGCCGATTGCAGCAGATCTCCCACATCCTGCAGGTACCGGTGGCATTCTTCTTCGAGGGCGCGCCTAACTTGCATGGCTCAACCGACGGAATGAAAGAGGCGCCCTCGCCCGCCTATGTCTCCGATTTCCTCGCGACCTCCGAAGGACTCTCGCTGACCAAGGCCTTCATGCGGATCAAGGAGGCCAAGCTCAGGCGCCGCATCGTCGACCTTGTCGAGGAGATCGCAGGCGAAAGCGAAGACTAAGGTTACGCTTTGAAGACCAAGGTTACGCTTTAAGGACGGACCGCAGCGAGCGCACAGCCGTCAGCTCGTCGGCCACGATTACCGTCGCTGTTCCCTCGTCCCATCCTGCCCACACCTTGACCCCGTTCGGGGACGCTGCAAGAAACGCTCCACGCTCGAGAGTCGTACGGGCCATCGATCCTGCGAGGGGAGCTTTTCAGTGTCACATGTCAATTATCTCTTCACCAGCGAATCCGTATCTGAAGGCCATCCCGACAAGGTCTGCGACCAGATTTCGGACGCCATCCTCGATGCTTTCCTCGAAAACGACGTCAAGCTTGGGATCGCCGACGACAGTCTGGTGAATACCCGGCTCGGGTGTGAAACGCTCTGCACCACCAACAAGATCGTCATCGCCGGAGAAGGTCGCGGACAGGCGCCGCTGTTCACCAGGTATGGCAACCACGCGGTGGCCAATCGCGAGATAATTGCGCAGATCGCGCGCAATGTGGTCCGCGACATCGGCTACGACCAGGACGGCTTTTCGTATCATGGCGCCGATGTCGAGGTGCTGCTGCATGGCCAATCCCCCGACATCGCCATGGGCGTCGATGCCAAGAAGAAAAAGGGCGAGGAGCAGGAAGGCGCGGGCGACCAGGGCATGATGTTCGGCTTCGCCTGCACCGAGAGCGAAGTCTATGAGAAGGGCTCGTTCATGCCGGCCCCCATCTACTTCGCACACAAGATCCTGAAGGTGCTGGCGGAGAAGCGCCGCTCCAAGCAACTGTTCGATCTGCAGCCCGATGCCAAAAGCCAGGTGACCGTGCAATACGTCGCCGGCAAACCGATCGGGTGCACCAAGGTCGTGGTGTCGACCCAGCACAATGCCGAGACGCGTAACGGCAAGAAATATTCCCCGGCGATGGTGAAGGACCTGATCGGCGACGCCGTCGCCTCCGCGTTGCCCGAGGGCTGGATGCCGAAAAGGCCATCCGATTTCCTGGTCAACCCCACCGGCAGTTTCGTCGTCGGTGGCCCTGATGGCGATTGCGGGCTCACCGGCCGCAAGATCATCGTCGACACTTACGGCGGCTACGCGCCCCATGGCGGCGGCGCCTTCTCCGGCAAAGACCCTACCAAGGTCGATCGCTCGGCGGCCTATGCCGCGCGCTACCTCGCCAAGAACGTGGTCGCCGCCGGGATCGCCGAGCGCTGCACGATCCAGATCGCCTATGCCATCGGCGTCGCCGACCCGATGTCGCTTCTGGTCGACACCCACGGCACCGGCAAAGTCGATGAGAAGAAGCTTGAAAAGGCGTTGCCCGAAATCTTCCGGCTGACCCCGACGAACATTCGCCGCACGCTCAAGCTGAACCGGCCGATCTACCGCCGGACGTCCGCCTATGGCCATTTCGGACGCGCCCCGGACAAGGATGGCGGCTTCTCCTGGGAAAAGACCGACCTGGTGAAGGATATCAGAAGCGCAGTCGGCTGATCGGCCCCGCCCATGCTCGCCCGGGCCCGCCACCCCGCGTGGTGGTGCGTGATCCATTCCGCGACAGCTGTTCGCCGCCCCCTTTCCAGTGTTTACGGATGCGGGCGGCATGACATCGAAGGCGACGTGCGGCATGGCGGACGAGACCGGAAGGTCACGCGCGTTCTTCGGCCGGCGTAAAGGTCATCCATTGCGGCCGCGGCAGGCGGCGCTTTTCGAGACCCTGCTGCCGCGGCTCGCGCTCGATCTCACCGCGCCGCCGCCTGCGCCTGCTTCTTTGTTCCCCAATCCGGTCGATGACGTGCGGCTCGAAATCGGATTCGGCGGTGGTGAGCATCTCATCGCCGAGGCGCGAATGCATCCCTGCACCGGTTTCATCGGGGCCGAGCCGTTCGTCAATGGTATGGCCAAGGCGCTGGCGGCGATTGCCGCGGAAAATCTCTCCAACATTCGGCTCCATCATGGCGACGCGACCGAGCTCTTGGCTTGGCTGCCCCCGGCTTCGCTCGCTCGCGTCGATCTGATCTATCCCGACCCATGGCCGAAGCGCCGGCATTGGAAGCGCCGCTTTGTGCAGGATCAGAGCGTCGCCGCGATCGCACGCATTCTGCGACCGGGCGGCGAGTTCCGGTTCGCGAGTGACATCCCGGACTATGCGGCATGGACGCTGAAACATCTGGTCCAGTCGCGCGACTTCGTATGGGTTGCCGAGCGCGCCGACGACTGGCGGCATGCGTGGCCGGGTTTTTCCGGGACGCGCTACGAAGCCAAGGCCAAGCGCGAAGGCCGCGTGCCCTGCTATCTGATCTTCCGGAGAACCGACCACAATTCACTGACGCGGGAGGATGCGCGGCCGCCGGCAAAAGCCGCGAAGGTGGAAAGCTAAGCCTCCCCTCCCTCCTCCGCGGTCTGCGATCTGTGGTCTGGCCGCACCTGCCAGAACCGCACCACCCGCCGTGCCGTATCCGGCGACAAGCGATCGAAGTCAGCACGGACGGCATCGAGAGTTGGGGCCGATGTGTCCTCGCCGCCGGGCCGCACCGCGATCAGGGCCGCTACGGTGGTCCATGACCATCCGGCCGATTTGCACAGAATAAGGATCGGATCGGGCCGCTCGGTGCCCATCAGTCGGTCGACCACCTCGGTCGGCACCGCGCAGAGCGATGCCAGCGCCACGATGGTTTCGGCATATTGCCCCTGGTTGGCGAATTCGGCCACCGTCGCTTCGGTGAGCGCATTTTCCCCGCGCAACACCTCGATCGTGCGTTCTGCGGTGACGTAGTCCGGCGGGGCCGCTGTGGCCTCCGTCGGGTGCAAGACGTTCGCCAGGAGGCGTCGGATCTCGGCCTGCATCGCAGGCGTGGCCGATGCGAGCAGGCGCTGCTGCACGAGGGGCGTGGTTTCGAGCAGCAGATCGCGGAACAGCCGCGGCGGAATGTCCGGGCGCAGCCCCACCTTCTCGGCCAGGAGGCTGTCGCTTTTCGCGCGGTCGACGAGCGTGAAAAAGCCCCGTTCCGACAGGCGCGCCCCGAGATTGTCGGCAACCCGGTGAGCGACGTCGCGGGCCCCGCGGCGGACCAGCACATCGGTGACCGCCTCCGCGATCCTCGAGCGACCTGCTATGGCGAGTAGATGCGCCTCGCTCTGGGTCCGGGCAAGGGTGACGAGGTCGGTCTCGGCAAGTTGCGGGGATTGAGCAAGCACTGGTCCCGCCACGGCGATATCGTCGTCATGCGCGAGACGCCGCACCGCTTCGGCCGGCGCGGTGGCGAGCGGCGCCAGTCGGTGCGACAGTTCAGTGCGGGCTTTGACCTCCGCACTGGGGATCAAGCGACTGAATACCAGATCGAAAACACCGAGATGGTCGTCGTTGAAACGACCCGCGCCGTCGAGAAAAAGCGTCGTGATACGCCTGAGCGTCGTCGCCCTTCGCTCCGACGATCCGTGCCGGATCACCTCTTCCAGTTCCGGGAGAAGCGAAGCGTGGGCGGACATCCTCAACTCCCGACGGGCGGCATGGACAATGGCGCCGATGGCGCGGCAATACGCAAAACTAGCAACGGAATCTGAAGGAAGGGTTAGTTAACCGAAGGTTTACGGGGCGGCTGCGGCCCCTTGCGCCGAAACGGCAAATCGCTATATTTCCCATGTCCAGCTTATGGATATCTCATAACGGCCGGATGTGATCCGGTCGGCTTTTGAGAGTGGGTTCCCCCGGGACCCGCTCTTTTTTGTTACCGAATTCGGGCCCAAGTGCCTGGTCGAACCGGGGCAACATTTGAACTGGACGTGCAGTCGAACGGCGAATGACGCAAGCGATTGACACTCTTCGGGCGAATTCCGATCCACGCCTCATCGTGGAGCAGGGAATCGCGGCCCGCGTGGCGGCGATCGTCGAGCCTGTTCTGATCGGCAGCGGTTACCAGCTTGTCCGGGTGAAGGTATCTGGACTCGACGGCTGTACCGTCCAGATCATGGCCGAACGGCCGGACGGCACGATGACAGTGGAGGATTGCGAAACGGTCTCGCGTGCGCTCTCGCCGGTGCTCGACGTTGCGGACCCGATCGACCGGGCCTACCGGCTTGAAGTGTCGTCGCCCGGCATGGACCGCCCGCTGGTACGGCGTTCGGATTTCGAGCGCTTCGCCGGTCACGAGCTCAAGGTGGAGATGGCGGTCGCGATCAGTGGCCGCAAGCGATTCCGTGGACTGCTGCTGGGCGTGGAGGGCGAGGCAGCGCGCATTCGCCGTAGCGATGCCGCCCCCGGCGAGGACGAGGACAACGAGGTTGTGCTGCCGATCGAGGACATGTCCGAGGCCAAACTCGTCCTCACCGACGCGCTGATTGCCGAGTCGCTTAGACGCGGCAAGGCGGCGGAACGTGAGGCACGGCAACAGATGGACGACAGCACGCCGATGACGCGGGACGACGAGCAGCGGGTGACCAAGCGTTCTTCGCTCAACGGTCATCCATCGTCGCACCGCAACGGCACGAACGGGGCGGACGCCGCCCGCAACGAAGGAGAATGATCGATGGCCGTCAGCGCCAATCGGCTCGAACTGCTGCAAATCGCGGACGCGGTCGCGCGCGAGAAAGCGATCGACCGCGGCATCGTGATCGCCGCCATGGAAGATGCCATTCAGAAGGCGGCACGATCGCGCTACGGCAGCGAGACGGAAGTCCGCGCGGAGATCAATCCGAAGACCGGCGAGATGCGGCTGTCGCGTCTGCTGCTGGTGGCGGATCAAGTCGAGAACGACGCGACGCAGATCGCGCTGGAAGATGCGAAAAAGCGCAACCCCGCCGCCCAGGTCGGTGACTATATCGCCGAGGCGCTGCCGCCGCTCGAATACGGTCGCATCGCCGCCCAGTCGGCGAAGCAGGTCATCGTGCAGAAGGTGCGCGAGGCCGAGCGTGATCGTCAGTATCAGGAATACAAGGACCGCATCGGCGATATCGTCAACGGCATCGTCAAACGGGTCGAATACGGCAATGTGGTCGTCGACCTTGGCCGTGGCGAGGCGATCGTGCGCCGCGACGAAATGCTGCCGCGCGAGACCTTTCGTAATGGCGACCGCATTCGCGCGTTCATCTACGACGTGCGCCGCGAGCCGCGCGGACCGCAGATCTTTCTCTCGCGTACCCATCCGCAATTCATGGCCAAGCTGTTCGCGCAGGAAGTGCCGGAGATCTATGATGGTATCGTCGAGGTCAAGGCGGTGGCCCGCGATCCCGGCTCACGCGCAAAAATCGCGGTGATTTCGCGCGACTCCTCGGTCGATCCGGTCGGCGCCTGCGTCGGCATGCGCGGTTCTCGCGTCCAAGCCGTCGTCAACGAGCTGCAAGGCGAGAAGATCGACATCATCCCGTGGACGGCGGATCCCGCCAACTTCGTGGTCAACGCGCTCGCGCCTGCCGAGGTCGCCAAAGTGGTGCTCGACGAGGATCGCCAGCGCATGGAAGTGGTCGTGCCCGATCAGCAGCTTTCGCTCGCCATCGGCCGACGCGGACAGAACGTGCGGCTCGCTTCCCAGCTTACCGGTTGGGACATCGATATCGTCACCGAGCAGGAGGAATCCGAGCATCGGCAGGCCGAGTTCGAGAAGCGCACCAAGCTGTTCATCGAGGCGCTCAACGTCGACGAAATGGTCGGCCAGCTGCTCGCGTCGGAAGGATTCAATTCAGTGGAGGAGCTCGCGGTGGTCGATGAAAAGGAAGTGGCGGGGATCGAGGGGTTCGTCGAGGACACCGCCCGTGAATTGCAGACCCGCGCGCGCGATTCTCTGGGTCAGCAGGAAGCCGAACTCGACGCCAAACGCACGGAGCTCGGCGTCGAGGACGCGCTCAAGGAGGTCCCGGGCGTGACCACCGCCATGATGGTGGCGCTGGGCGAGAACGGCATCAAGACCATCGAAGATCTGGCCGGCTGCGCGACCGACGATCTCTTCGGCTGGAGTGAACGCAAGGATGGCGAAACGACGCGCTATCCCGGCATCCTCGACGGGTTCGAGCTGTCGCGCGACGACGCCGAAGCGCTGATCATGCAGGCCCGCGTCAAGGCCGGCTGGATCAAAGAGGAAGATTTGGCGCCGCCTCCCGCCGAAGAGGCGGAAACGGTCGAGGCGTCTGCTGCGCCAGCTTGAGGACGTTGAACAACGCATGCTTGGGCAAGTACAGGACGATCCACTCGATAGCGGACCGCGCAAGGGCGGCTCCGCGACGGCACGGTTTTGCGTCGTCACCGGCGAGGTGAAACCGGTGGATCAAATGATCCGTTTTGTCCTCGGCCCGGATGGTGCAGCCGTGCCCGATCTCCGCCGTCGGCTCCCCGGCCGCGGCATCTGGATCACGGCGACACGGCAAGCGCTCGGCGTTGCAATCGCGCGCAAAGCATTCACGCGCGGCTTCAAGCGCGAGGTGCGCCTGGCGCCCGATTTCCTCGACATGACCGAGCGCCTGATCGAGCGGGCCGCACTCGACGCACTCGCGATCGTCCACAAGGCCGGAATGGCCGCGATCGGATTCGCCAATGTGGACGCGGCACTCACCCGCGCCCGCGTCGTCGCCCTGCTCAACGCCGCCGAGGCCGCCCCGCACGGACGGAGGAAGCTCCTATCGGCGCTGCATCAGCGCGAGGACAGCGCGGAGATTGCCGTCATCGACGGCTTTAGCTCAGCGCAATTGGATTTGGCATTCGGGCGGTCAAATGTGATACATGCAGCCCTGCTTGCCGGGCCCGAAAGCGAGACGTTTCTGGCGCGCGCCGCGCGCCTCGACGGTTTCCGGGCCGGCCTGACGCCGGGTCTTCCCGGCAACGGCGAACATCAAATCCGCAAATCGGCGCGCGCCGGCTTGCGACACGAGGGCAAGACGTAACACGGCGAAACGCCCGAGAATTGGGATTGGAATGGCTGAAACGACGGAAAAGACTGGCGAAAAGAAGCTGAGCGTCGCCCCCAGCAAGACGTTGAGCCTGAAGGGGCGCGGCGTCGAGCAGGGCGTGGTGCGCCAGAGTTTCAGCCACGGCCGCACCAAGGCGGTCGTCGTGGAAAAGGTGAAAAGCCGCGTGCCGACGCGGGGGAAGGCCGAGACGGCCGCCCCGGTCGCGCCCGCCAAACGCCCGGCCCCCGGCAAGGCCGCCAGCGCGGCACCGGCGGCCGCCGCGCCTGCCCCGAGCCCCGCCGGACCAGCCCTGAAACCTTCAGGGGTGGTGCTGCGAACGCTTACCGAGGAGGAGCGCACCGCCCGTGCGCGCGCGCTCGGTGATGCCCGGTTGCGGGAGGCCGAAGAGCGCAAGATTGCCGAAGAAGAGGCGCTGATCCGGAAGTCGCGCGAGAGCGCCGAGCGCAGCGAGCGGGACGCCGCCGAAGCCCGCAAGGCCGACGAGGAGAAGCGTCGCAAGCACGAGCTCGAAACCAAGCTTAAGGCCGAGCAGGAGGCGAAGAAGCGCTTCGGTGAGGACACCACGGCGGCCGCAAGGCCCGCCGCCACCGCGCGGCCGGCGCTCGAGCCCGACGAGGAAGAGGCTCCGCGCGTTCGCCGCGGTCCGGGCGGAGCGGCACGGCCCGCCCCCGCGCCGAAGCCGACGCGTACCGGCGCGCAGAAAAGTCGCGGGCGGCTCACATTGGTGACGGCGCTCAGTGCCGACGAAGAGCGTGAGCGATCGGTCGCAGCATTCCGCCGCCGCGTACAGCGGTTGAAGGGGCACGCCGCCGACGAGCCGAAGGAAAAGCTCGTGCGCGAGGTTACCATCCCCGAAACCATCACCATTCAGGAGCTCGCCAACCGCATGGCCGAGCGCGGAGTGGATGTGATCAAGCTGCTGATGAAACAGGGCCATATGGCGCAGATCAACGACGTGATCGACGCCGATACCGCCCAGTTGCTGGCCGAGGAACTCGGCCATACCGTCAAACGCGTGGCCGAGTCCGACGTGGAAGAGGGACTCTTCGACGTCGCCGACGATCCGAGCTCGCTGGTGCCGCGTCCCGCGGTCGTCACTGTCATGGGCCACGTCGATCACGGCAAGACGTCGCTGCTTGACGCCATTCGCTCGACCGAGGTGGCGGCGGGGGAAGCTGGCGGCATCACCCAGCATATCGGCGCCTACCAGGTGACCGCGCCTTCCGGCAATAAGATCACCTTCATCGACACCCCTGGCCACGCCGCCTTTACCGCGATGCGCGCACGCGGCGCCAAGGTGACCGACATCGTCGTGCTCGTGGTCGCCGCCGACGACGGCGTCATGCCCCAGACTGTGGAGGCGATCCACCACGCCAAGGCGGCGAAGGTGCCGATGATCGTGGCTATCAACAAGATCGATCGCCCCGACGCCAAGCCGGATCGGGTGCGCACCGAACTGCTGCAACACGAGATCCAGGTCGAGACGCTCGGCGGCGAGGTCCTCGACGTCGAGGTATCCGCGACCAAGAAGCTCAACGTCGACCGGCTGCTCGAAACCATCGGCTTGCAGTCAGAAATTCTCGATCTGAAGGCCAATCCGAACCGTCCGGCGGAAGGCACCGTCATCGAAGCGAAGCTGGACCGCGGCCGCGGCCCGGTCGCGACCGTGCTGGTGCAACGCGGCACGTTGAAGGTCGGCGACCTTATCGTCGCCGGTGCGGATTGGGGGCGCGTGCGCGCGCTCGTTTCGGACACCGGCGCGCCAGTCGAAAGCGCGGGTCCGTCCACGCCGGTCGAAGTTCTCGGCTTCAACGGCACGCCGGAGGCCGGCGACCGGTTGGCGGTGGTGCAGTCCGAGGGCCGCGCCCGCGAGATCACCGACTATCGTGCCCGGCAGCGGCGCGACAAGATGGCTGCCCGCGCGACCGGCATGCGCGGCTCGCTCGAACAGATGATGAGCCAGCTCAAGGCATCCGGCCGCAAGGATCTGGCGCTGATCATCAAGGCCGACGTGCAAGGTTCGCTCGAGGCGATCATCGGCACGATCGAGAAGCTTGCCACCGAGGAAGTCGGCGCGCGCGTGATCCACTCCGGCGTCGGCGGCATCACCGAATCCGACGTCACGCTCGCGGAAGCATCCGGCGTACCGATCATCGGCTTCAACGTGCGTGCGCACAAGGAGGCGCGCGAGGCCGCCGAGCGTGCCGGCATCGAAATCCGCTACTACAACATCATCTACGATCTCGTCGACGACGTGAAGAAAGCGATGTCCGGCCTGCTGGCGCCGAGCGTCCGCGAGACCATGCTCGGCAATGCGACAATCATGGAGATCTTCAAGGTCTCCAAGGTCGGCAACGTGGCCGGCTGCCGCGTCACCGACGGCGTGGTCGAGCGCGGCGCCAATGTGCGTCTCATCCGGGACAGCGTCGTGGTGCACGAAGGCAAGCTCTCGCAGCTCAAGCGCTTCAAGGACGACGCACGTGAAGTGGTCGCTGGCCAGGAATGCGGCATGGCCTTCGAGAACTATCAGGACATGAAGGTCGGCGACGTCATCGAATGTTATCGAGTGGAGACGGTGCAACGCTCGCTCTGAGTTCAAATCTCAGGCGTGCAAACTGCATTTCGCCCATCATTCCGGGCTGATCTCTTTCGCCGAAGCGATGGACGCGCGGCGCCGACCCGGGCACGCGAAAACTCAGGACGATCATGGTCCGTCGACGTCATCAGCACGACACCGGCACCAGCCGCGTCGCCTCGCAGCGGCAGTTGCGCGTCGGCGAACTGGTGCGCCATGCGCTCGCGGACATGCTCACGCGCGGGGAGGTACATGATCCCGTCATCGAGACGCACCTGATCACGGTGCCCGAAGTGCAGATGTCGGCCGACCTGCGGCTTGCGACCATCTACGTGATGCCGCTCGGAGGACGCGACACGGAGGCTGTGCTCGCTGCGCTCGAGCGCAATAAGCGCTTCCTACGCGGCGAGATCGCGCGGCACGTTAACTTGAAATTTGCGCCTGACATCCGCTTCCGCATCGACGAGCGATTCGACGAAGCGGAACGAATCGAGAAGCTTTTGCGAACGCCGCAGGTGCAGCGCGACCTGAGCAACAAGACGGAAGATGAAACTTGACGCAGATCCTCGCCGAGAAACCGCTGGAGCAGACGAAGCGCAAGAAGCGCGACGTCAACGGGTGGCTCGTCCTTGACAAGCCGGTGGGCATGACCTCGACCCATGCCGTGAGCGTGGTCAAGCGGTTGTTTCAGGCCAAACGTGCCGGACACGCCGGCACGCTCGACCCGTTGGCGTCGGGCCTGTTGCCGATTGCGCTCGGAGAAGCAACCAAGACCGTTCCATTCGTCATGGACGGGCGCAAGATTTACCGCTTTACCGTGCGTTGGGGCGAAGAACGCGACACCGACGACGCCGAAGGCCGCGCCACCGAGATCAGCGCGGAACGCCCGACCGCCGAGGCCATCCGCGCCCTCATCCCCCGCTTCAGCGGGCTGATCGAACAAGTGCCGCCGCGCTTCTCCGCAGTGAAGGTCGGCGGCGAGCGCGCCTACGATCTGGCCCGCGACGGCGAGGCGGTGGAACTCGCGCCGCGTCCGATCGAGGTCCATCACCTTGAATTGGTCGAGACGCCCGACCCCGATCATAGCGTGCTGGCCGCCGAGTGCGGCAAGGGGACCTATGTGCGGGCGCTCGCCCGCGACATGGGCCGCGCGCTCGGTTGTTTTGGACATGTCACCGCGCTGCGCCGCACCGCGGTCGGCCCATTCACCGAGCAGAACGCCATTGGTCTGGAGACCTTGCAACGCATGGCGCCCGATGACCCCACGATCGCAGCGGCCGCACTTCTGCCGGTCGAGGCCGGCTTGGCGGCATTGCCGGCGCTACGGGTGAGTTCGGCCGACGCCGGCCGGCTTGCCCGCGGGCAGGCGGTGCTGCTGCGCGGGCGCGACGCTCCGGTCATGGAGGGCTGGGTTTCCGTCTCCGCCCAGGGCGGGCTCGTGGCGCTGGCACAGGTCGAAAAGGGCGAGCTTCGCCCACGGCGCATTTTCAACTTGCCGCGGGCCTAGCGCGAAGCCTCCACCGGGTTGTGTGCAGGGCCAATCCCGGTCGAATGTGTGCTCCCCCTTGGGTATCCCGGTGAAGAGTCGGTTCAGAAACCGGGCAAAGGCGAGTCTGGTCGATCCCGGCCGCAAGACTGGCGAGTTCACGACCGCCGGCAATTT
>DASSJW010000090.1:0-3003 GCA_035690995.1 Xanthobacteraceae bacterium | reverse complement strand
CCAACGGGAAATTCATTCGCGCGTTAGGCGAAGGGCTGTTCGACCGGCCGCACGGGCTGCGCATCGATGCCCACGACAACATCTGGACGACCGACGCGCGCTCCCACGTCGTCTACAAGTTCAGCCCCGAGGGACGTATTCTGCTCGTGCTTGGCGTGCGCGACACTGCCGGCGAGATGCACTCCTACGGTCATCTGCGGCTGTTCAACGAGCCGAACGACATGGCGTTCGGGCCGCAGGGCGACATCTTCGTCGTACAAGGGCACGGACGCGGCGATCCCAAGGTGATCAAATTCGACAGCGACGGCAACTTCATCAAGGCGTGGGGCAAGAAGGGGACGGGCCCGGGCGAGTTCGACATCGCCCACTCCATCGCGATCGACGCGCAAGGGCTGCTGTACGTGGCCGATCGCAACAATCAGCGCATCCAGGTGTTCGATGCCGACGGCAAATATCTGCGGGAATCCAAACATCCAGGGACCCCGTGCGGCCTGTTCATCGATCCCGACCAGAACATCTGGCTCGCGCACGGGCATGCCGGACGGCTGATCAAGCTCGATCTCAACGGCAACGTGCTGGGGTCAACCGGCAGCCAGGGCAAGGGACCCGGCCAATTCGGCGAGGCGCATTTCCTCGCGGTGAGCGCGAAAGGCGACGTCTTCATCGCCGACACGTTGAACTGGCGGGTGCAGAAGTTCGTACGGAAATCCCCTTGATCCTGGACGATCGGCAGTTCGGCCCCCCTCGGAGAGGCGTGAATGTACAATCTTCAACTCAGCCCGGAGCAGTTGGAAATCCGCGACACCGTGCGAGATTTCGTCACTGAAGAGGTCAAGCCGCTCGCGCTTCGGCCCGAGCGTCTCGAGGCGCGCGCGCGGCCCCTGCTCTCCGACGTGCTCGATAAAGCATCGCAGCTTGGGCTGCGTACGCTCGCGCTGTCCGAAGATGCGGGCGGCGCCGGCGCCGACACGCTTACCTCCTGCATCGTGACGGAGGAACTGGCGCTGGGAGACCCCGATGTCGCCGCCGTGCTGGCGCGCACCTCGACGCTTGCCCACGCTCTGTTCGACCGGCTGATGACGCCGGAGCAAACGGCGCGCTTCCTGCCGCCGTTCCTGGCCGACGACCGCTATCATCTGGCGCTCGCGCAGCTAGAGCCCGACCGCGATGCGGCGCTCGGTATCCATTATCATCGACCGGAAACGAGCGACGCCGACGTGAAGACCACCGCGGTACGCGCCGGCGATGCCTGGGTGATCAACGGCGTCAAGGACCGCGTCGCCAACGCGCCGCTGGCCGGGCTGTTCGCGGTCGAAGTCAACAGCGGCCCCGGCGGCACGGGCATCCTCCTAGTCCCGCGCGATGCAGCCGGCCTGAGCGTGCGCGAGAGCGACCACCGCCGGCATTTCCACCACGGCGTCTGCGGCGAACTCGTCTTTACGGACTGCCAGGTTCCGGCGGAAAATCTTCTCGGTGCCGAACGGGAAGACGCGCTCGGTGGCGCCGATGCCGGGCGCCATGCTCCGCTGGATCAGGCACTCAACCTCGGCATCGGCCGCGCAGCCTATGAGGCCGCGCTCGAATATGCGCAGCTGCGGGTACAGGGCGGACGCCGCATCATCGAGCACCAGGCGATCGGCACCAAGCTCGCCGAGATCGCGGTCCGGCTCGAGGTTGCGCGCACCGTCATCTGGGAGGCAGCGTGGGCCTGCGACCATCCGGAAGCGTTCGCCGACCGCAGCCTGCCCGACCTGCCGCTCTCGCGCATCGCCAAGGTGTATGCGTCGGAGGCGATCTACCACGCCACCAAAGACGCCGCGGAGTGTTTCGGTGCCATGGGCGTGATGCGCGACATGCCGCTGCAGAAATACGTGCACGATGCCCTGGTGTGCCTGCACGCCGGGGCAAGCAACAGCGACGCAAAGCTGCGCATCGCCGAAGCGCTGGCCGGCTATCGCCGGCCGGCCCGCCCGGCCGCGCTCGCGGCCGAATGAACCTACGAGGCGCATCCCATGGACTTCACGTTGAGCAACGAACAGCGCTCCTGGCAGATGACGGCGCGCAAGTTCGCGGAAGAGGAAATACGTCCGATCTCGGTCCAGCGCGACGAAATTTCCGACCCGCGCGAGACGTTCGACTGGGAGATCATCAAGAAAGGATCGAGGCTCGGCTTTCGTACCATGGCCGTTCCGAAGGAATGGGGCGGCCATGGCACCGACTTCGTGACCCAGGCGCTGGTCATGACAGAGCTGGCCAAAGCCGACAGCGCGATTTCGAAAACTTTCAGCCAATGCTGGAAGTGGAGCCACTTGATCGCAGCGACCTGCACCGACGAGCAAAAGCGGCGCTTCTTGCAACCGTTCCTGGAGGACGACACCTATCTCCTGGGAAAAGGCATCAGCGAGCCAAGTGCGGGCTCGGACAACCGGCTGCCGCCGGCGGATGATCCCAAGGCCGGGCTCAAGCTGCGCGCGGAGCGACACGGCGACGAATGGATACTCAACGGAGAAAAGTGCTTCATCGCCAATGCCAGCGTCGGCAAGTTATTCTTCATCGACGCCCGTACCGATCCGAACGCGCCGCTCAAGCAGGGCACCACCATGTTCCTGGTGCCGCGCGACACCCCCGGCTTCCGCATCGGCAAGGTGTTCAACAAGAGCGGCTGGCGCTTCTACCAGAACGCCGAGCTGATCTTCGAGAACGCGCGCGTGCCGCATGCCAATGTCGTCGGCCCGGTCAACGGCTCCGACATGAAGACGCAGCAGGCCGGCGACCGCACGGGAGGCGACCTGTTCGGCGACCTCGAACTCGCGGCCAATGCGCTCGGGGTCTGTGATGACGCCTGCGGCATGGCGCTCAGGCTGGCGCGCACGAAAAAGCAGGGCGGTCGGCTCCTGTTCGAGCAGCAGGTGGTCCAGCTCAAGCTCAACCGCATGCACCTGCTCACCGAGGCGCTGCGCTCCTTCGTGATGCGCGTCGCCTGGGAGCACGACCACAAGCTGC
>DASSJW010000089.1:0-4191 GCA_035690995.1 Xanthobacteraceae bacterium | reverse complement strand
TGCTGCCATGGACCGCGACGCTGTTCCTGGTCGCCCCGGTCGCCGGCACCCTGGTCAACCGGATCGGCGAGCGGCCGCTCATCGTCGGCGGATTGCTCCTGCAGGCCGCCGGCATGGCGTGGATCGGCCTCGTCGCCGCGGACACCGTCACCTATGGCACGCTCGTGGCGCCGCTGATCGTCGCCGGTGCTGGCGTTTCGATGGCAATGCCTGCGGCGCAGAACGCGGTGTTGAACTCGGTGGCGCCGAAAGAGGTCGGCCAGGCCTCGGGCACCTTCAACATGCTCCGTTTTCTCGGCGGCGCATTCGGGATTGCGGTTCTCGGCGCCGTGTTCACCGGGGCCGGCGGCCTGGGGTCTCCCCACGCCTTCAGCGCCGGATTCACGGCGGTGATCGGCGTGGCGGCCGCCTTGTCGGTCCTGGGCGCGGTCGCCGGGATGTGGCAACCCTCCGCCGGCGAAGCCACCCTCGCCCCGGCCGATGCCAAGGCCTGAGACCGTGACTCGTCCTGGGGCCGGCCGCTCCGGCGGGACAGAGCTTCACCCCGGTTTGCATTCTTGTCAGCCCGCGGGCTTGGGCCGCCGCTTCGTCGTGCCGGCACGAGCACCGGGTCCTTCGCGCAGCAGCGCCGCGCGCACCTTGTACAATTCCTTCAGCGCCGCGCCTTGAATCTTCGGATATTGAAGATCAAGGCTCTGCAATCTCTCGATCAGCGCGCGCGCCACGACGAGGCGTGCAAACCCTTTGTTATCGGCCGGCACCACGTACCACGGCGCGAACGCGCGGCTGGTCGCGCGGACCATGTCTTCGTAGGCCACCATGTATTTGGCCCACAGCTTTCGCTCGGCGATGTCGTTCATGGAGAACTTCCACCGTTTGGCGGGCTCGTCTACCCGATCGAGCAGGCGCCGGCGCTGTTCCTCTCTGGAGACGTGGAGGAAGAATTTGACCACCGCCACGCCGTTGCGGGCGAGATGCCGCTCGAATTTGCGGATGTCCTGAAAGCGCTGCTTCCAGATGTTCTTGCCCAGCGCCTCGGGCGGGAGGTGCTGCCGGTTCAGCAATTCGGGATGCACGCGCACCACCAGCACTTCTTCATAGTGCGAGCGGTTGAAGATGCCGATACGTCGTCGCTCCGGGACGCGCACGGCGGCGCGCCACAGAAAATCGTGATCGAGCTCCTCCTCGCTGGGCGCCTTGAACGGATGCACGCTGCAACCCTGCGGATTGAGCCCCGTCATGACGTGGCTGATGACGCCGTCCTTGCCCGAGGCATCCATCCCTTGCAGCACGACCAGCAGCGCCCAGCGGCCGTCGGCATAGAGCCGCTGTTGCAGTTCGGCGAGGCATTTGATGTCGTCCGCCAGCATCGCTTTGGCGTCGTCCTTGTCGAGATCGAGGCCGCAGGTATCCGCGCAATCGAACGCAGCGAGGCGGAAGCGGCCGGGCTGGTCGATGCGAAATGGCCTGATCAGTTTCGCGGGTTTCATGGCGTGACCTCCGCAGCCCGGCTCCAGGCGTGGGCGAGAAACGCGGTGACGAACGGCGGCATCATCGGATCGAAATCGGCCGGGCCGCGCACGATACGGACGTCGGCAAGCTCAGGCTGCGCCTCGCGCGCGAGATGCGCGAGAATGCGGGCACGCAGGACGGCGGCGGTGGCGCGCGCTTGCAGCGTCTTCACCTGCGCGATACGCGAACCCGCCAGCACCGTGATCCAACCCGGCTCGGCTTCGAAGTCGTCGGGCGTCAGTCCGGTCTCCTCACCGACCTCGCGCATGACATTGCGAACGAGGTCGACACGGCTGCCGTCCACGTCGTTCAAATCCGGTAGCCCGGCGGGAAAATAGATGCGCCCCGCATTTGACGTATGCGCGCCCATGACGCCGAGCACGAACCCGCCATCGCTGCCACGCAGCGCTCCCATCGCAAAACAGTTCTTCACGCGGGGGTCCGGGGCATCCCACTGGCGCCACGCCAGCATGCTGGCAAAGTCGGTCTCGAAATAGGCGCCATGGAACACGGCCTCCCTGATCTCGTGCTGATGCAGCATCAGCACGCGGCCGTTCCAAAGCGCCGGGTTGGACCGCCGCAGCGCGTCGAAATGCGCGGTGATCTCGGCCCGCCGCTCGTGCTCGAACGGCCACGGGCGCGGTGCCAGTGCCAGTTCGAGCCTCTCGACGGGCACGATGGTGATTTCGGTCATGCGCGGTTCCCAGGCATGTCCCCTACGCGGCGCCGCGACGCGGCGACCGGGACCGGAGTGAACGGGATCATGCCTCGATCGTTCCCTCGGTCACGATGACGGCGTCGCCGCCGATCGAAGCCGAGCGCAGCCGGCCGGCCTCGACCACCGCCGTGAGCCGGATCAGGCTCGGCCGCCCCATCTCGTAGCCCTGTTCGATGATGAGGGGGTGCGTCCCACCGGGCAACCGCGACGCGAGCAAGCCGGCGAAAGCCGCGACCGCCGAGCCGGTGGCCGGATCTTCCGGGACACCCAGGCCGGGTGCGAACATGCGGGCGTGAAAGCTATGGCCGGGCTCGACAGTCTGGCGACAAACGACATAGGCCGCGCCACCCGTGCCGAACGCCCGATCGAAGCCGGCGGGATCGGGATGGCAGCGCTCGACCGCGGAACGAGATGTGACGTGCACGAATGTGAACGGGATCCCCGCCGACCAGCGCGCCGGAGGAGGATCCCCAATCTCGTCCGACGCAAGACCGAGCCCCGCCGCGATGACCGCAAGGTCAGATGCCGGGCCGACCTCGGCCGGCAATTGCGGAATGGTGAAACGGGCACGGCCTCCCGCATTCACGTTCGCCTCGAACGTGCAGTCTACTGGGCCGATCGCCTCCTCCAGCACGATCTCGCGGCCCGCGCTGCCGCCATCGCGTAGGCCGAGCAGAACCGCTGTTCCCACGGTGGGATGACCGGCGAAGGGCAATTCCCGACGCGGGGTAAAGATGCGAATGCGCGCGCGGTGCGCAGCCTCGCCGGGGGCAAAGACGAACACCGTCTCGGGGTGATTGAACTCGTGCGCGATGGCCTGCATGCCGGCAGTATCGAGACCGTCGGCATCGAGCACGACCGCGAGCGGATTGCCGGCGAAGCGGCGATCAGTGAACACGTCGAGCGTGACGAAACGCCGGCGCATAGCCCCTCTCATCGTTCCTCGCCAAGACGGCCAGTCGCTTCACAACACGAGGCGTGGCGAGACATCGCTCTTATGGTCAACCCGACGTTCGTTCTCGGCGCCAGGGCGAATGATATTCCCGAATGGCCGAACTGTCGCGCTCATGTGCTCGCATCATATCCGGTGAGCGACGAATATCTGACTCGGCGTCACCAGTTCGTTCTGGGCCTCGACCAGCAGCATCTCGCTGGCGCCGGCTTCGGCGGTGACGTTGAGAACACCGAAGAGCGAGGACCCAGCGGACGACATCGCTTCCGCCACCGCACCGGTGCTGAGGTGATGCGCAAAGAACAGCGCCGCGATGGCATCGCCGGCGCCGTGCACCACGACGGGGAGCAACGGTGTGCGCAACCGGCAACGGTCGATTCCGTCGGACACCACCATATCGAGGCAGTCAGCCGGCGTTTCGTCGATGCGCACCGATGTCACCAGCACCACCCGAGGTCCGCAGGCATGGATCGTATCGATGGCCGCGACCAGATCGGCCATGGTCGCGCTCGGCCGTCCCACCAAGTGATCAAGTTCGAACTGATTCGGCGTTACCACATCGGCGATGGGAAGCATGCGCTCCTTGATGAACTCCGGAATGCCGCGGCGGACGAATACGCCTTGGACGACATCACCGATCACCGGATCGCAGCAATAGCGGGCGGCGGGATTTGCGCCCTTCACCCGGCCTACGGACTCGAGCACGGCTTCGCCGGTATCGGACGAACCGAGATAACCCGAGATCACCCCGTCGCATTCACCCAGCACGCCGCGCTCCTCAATTCCCTGCACCACCAGGCGGATGGTTGCGGCGCTGAGGATGCGACCGCGCCAGGCGCCATAGCCCGGATGATTGGAGAACTGCACGGTGTGCACAGGCCAGACCTCGACGCCCATGCGCTGCAACGGGAACACGGCTGCCGAGTTGCCGACATGGCCATAGGCAACATGGGATTGGATGGAGAGGATGTTCATGCCGGGCCGGATAAAAGGGAGCGTCGCTCACGCG
>DASSJW010000088.1:0-3104 GCA_035690995.1 Xanthobacteraceae bacterium | reverse complement strand
TCCGCCTCCGCCACGCTGGTCGCGACCACCACGCCCTTACCGGCGGCCAGCCCGTCGGCCTTGACCACGATCGGCGCACCTTGCGCGCGCACGTAGCGCTTGGCCGGTTCGGCCGCGGTGAAGCGTTCATAGGCGGCAGTTGGAATGTTGTTCGCCTTGCAAAGATCCTTGGTGAATCCCTTCGAGCCTTCGAGTTGCGCCGCCGCTCGGCTCGGCCCGAACGCCTTGATGCCGGCCGCGGTGAGATCGTCGACAATGCCGGCGCAGAGCGGCGCCTCGGGTCCGACCACCACCAAATCAATTTTTTGCGCCTGGCAGAACGCAACCACCGCGCCGTGGTCGGCGACATCGAGCGCCACCAGGTCGCATTCGCGTGCGATGCCGGCATTGCCCGGCGCGCAGAAGAGCCGTTGCACCAGCGGGCTCGACGCGATTTTCCAGGCCAGCGCATGCTCGCGCCCGCCTGAGCCGATTAGAAGAATGTTCATGGATGCGCTACCGGACCGCAGGCAAGATTGGCGGCCGGTGGTGTAGCATGATGGTAGGCACCTGCAAGGCACGCCCGAGCCGGGCGTGACCAAGCTGCGCACCACGACCCAAAAATCCTGATCCGCGCGAGCTCTTAGCGGAGAACTCAATGTGTCGGGCAGTTCGAGCCCCTGATCTTGCCGCCCGCCGCGTTCGTGCGACTCATCCCCAGCGACAACGAAAGGTGCGGCAAGCTGATGGATCAGGGACATCGGCATCAAGCTTGATTGACGGCAGCGCGCCGGTCGCCCAGCCGCGCCGAAGCCTTCGGGTTCGGCGAGCCGCCTAGCGACGATCCATCGCAAACGCTGCTGCGGGCGCGCCAATTTCCTTTCTCTTCCCCGAAGCCTGCGCCGCGATCACCGGGCGGCGCTTCGGGCTACCGGCGATCCATGCTAGGAGTTCCACAACGCAGCTGGAGGAAAACGCAGACATGGACATCAAGCCGCTGGGCGCCAACCCGTCGCGCCGCATGGGCGCCGATTCTTTCACCGGCACGGTGTGGCAGGAACCCATCATCGAGGCGCCGGCGCCGGCGCGGATCAGGGGTGCGTGGGTGCGATTCGAACCGAAGGCGCGCACGGCATGGCACACCCACCCGCTCGGCCAGACCTTGCACGTGGTCTCGGGCGTTGGCCGGGTTCAGCTGTGGGGCGGTCCGGTGCGCGAAATCCGCCCCGGCGACACGATCTGGATCGCGCCGGGGGAAAAGCATTGGCATGGTGCCGGTCCCGACACCAATATGGTGCACATTGCGCTGCAGGAGCACCTCGACGGCATCCATGTCACTTGGCTCGAGCACGTCACGGACGAGCAATACAACGCCAAGGTCGGAGGCTAGCTTTTCGCAACGCCACGCTCATGCCGTATGTGTGCGCGGTGGTCCGCCCTTGGGTTGACGCAGCGCTTGGATGGTGATTCACCGGGTCGCAATGAACGAGCAACCGCGCCTCAACATCCCGGAATGGACCGTCTCCGAGCTCTCGGCGGCGCTCAAGAAGACGGTCGAGGACGCCTTCGGCTATGTCCGCGTGCGCGGCGAAATCTCCGGCTATCGCGGACCGCACTCCTCCGGCCATTGCTATTTCGCGCTGAAGGACGCGGGCGCCAAGATCGAGGCCGTGATCTGGAAGACCGCCTTCGGGCGCATGCGCCTCAAGCCCGAGGAAGGCCTTGAAGTCTTCGTCACCGGCCGCCTGACGACCTATCCCGGTCAGTCGAAATACCAGATCGTGATCGAGACCCTCGAACCCGCGGGGCTCGGCGCGTTGATGGCGCTGGTCGAGGAGCGCAAGAAACGGCTCGCCGCCGAAGGCCTGTTCGACGCCGCCCGAAAGCAGCTATTGCCCTTCCTGCCGGAGCTGATCGGCGTCATCACGTCGCCGACCGGGGCCGTCATCCGCGATATTCTGCATCGTCTTGCCGACCGTTTCCCCCGCCACGTCCTGGTATGGCCTGTGCGCGTGCAAGGCGATGGCTCCGCCGAGGAGGTCGCCGCCGCGATCAGGGGGTTCAACGCGCTGGCCGTGCACGGGTCTATCCGGCGTCCCGAGCTTCTCATCGTCGCGCGCGGCGGCGGCTCGCTCGAGGACTTGTGGTCGTTCAACGAGGAGATCGTCGTGCGCGCCGCGGCCGCGAGCATGATCCCGCTGATCGCCGCGGTCGGCCACGAGACCGACGTGACGCTGATCGACTTTGCCGCCGACGTCCGCGCCCCGACACCGACCGCCGCGGCCGAACGGGCGGTGCCGGTGCGTGCCGAGTTGCTGGTGCGCGTCGATGGCCTCGGACAACGCTCGCTCGCCCGTTGGTATCGCTGCCAGGAGGCCCGGCGCACGGAGCTGCGCGCGGCGATCCGCGCGCTGCCCACGGCCGAGGCGCTGCTGGCGCTGCCGCGCCAACGTCTCGACCAAGCCAGCGCGCGCCTGCCGCGCGCGCTGATCGCCAATGCGCAAATCCATCACCGACAATTCTCGCGCGTGGCCGCCCGGCTCGGACCGCAGATCCTGAGCGCGCGCATGGCCCGTTGCTGCGAACTGGTCACCGCGCTGGTGGAGCGGGCGCAGCGGGCGGAGAGCGTCGCCCGGCTGCGGCGGCGCGAACGGCTGGCGACCGCGACCGTCCGCCTCGCGGCCGGATTGCGGGCGAACGCCGACGTCCATCGCAATCGCATCGATCGCCAGCGCGAGCGCGTCGCCACACTGGCCGAGCGCAGCGCGCGCGCGGCGCAGCTCTTGCTCCGGCATCGCGTGACCTCGCTCGAGCGCTGCGGACAATTGCTGACGGCGCTATCCCATCGCGGCGTGCTCGCGCGCGGCTTTGCGCTGGTGCGCGACCTCGAGGGCCGCCCCTTGCGGCAAGCGGCCCAGGTCAGCGCAGGTATGCCCCTGGACGTAGAGTTTTCCGACGGCCACGTGCGCGCACTGGCAGAGCGGACAACAACCGCTCCGGCGGGCAAAGCGGAGCCTGTGCCGGGCATCAAGCCGCGCACGCGGCGCGGCGGCGGCAACCCGGGTCAGGGCAGCCTCTTCGACGCGTAGCGCCAGGCGCGCGGCTGCCCGGCCGCGACGCTCAGC
>DASSJW010000087.1:0-5790 GCA_035690995.1 Xanthobacteraceae bacterium | reverse complement strand
CCGCGCGCCTCCTATGTGAGCGGAACCGTCGTCACCGTGGACGGCGGGGCGACGCACCGGAACGGCTGAGCTGCTGCGGAAGAGCGGCGCGGCTGCGGTGACGGGGTTCAGCCCACGCCATCGCGCGAGAACTTGGGCGGGCGCTTTTCCCGCAGAGCCGCCGTGCCCTCCGGCAGTTCGTGTCCAGTGAAACCGAGAAATTCCATTCCGAGCGAGGCGTCGAAGATGGGCCCGGCTGCGCGTAGCCAATTGTTGAGCGCATATTTGGTCCACCGGATGGCGTTGGGCGCGCCTTCCGCCAGCCGCACCGCGACATCCATCGCGCGCGTTTGAACCTCCTCGTCGGGCACCGCAAGCGAGACGAGGCCGATGCGCTCGGCCTCCTCGCCGCTCACGGGCTCGCACAGCAGCAGATGGTACTTGGCTTTGGCCATGCCGCACAGGAGCGGCCAGATGATTGCGGCGTGATCACCGGCGGCAACGCCGAGCTTGGTGTGGCCATCGATCAAACGTGCGGATTTCGCCGCGATGGAAATATCGGCGAGGATCGCCAACACCAGCCCGGCGCCGACCGCCGCGCCATTGATCGCCGACACGACCGGCTTGCTGCAGTTGATCAGGTTGTAGACCATGTCGCGCGCTTCCTTCCAAACGCGCATGCGGGTGTCGAAATCCGCGATCATCTTGTCCACCAGGTCGAGATCGCCGCCGGCGGAGAAGGCCTTGCCGGCGCCCGTCAGCAAGACCGCGTTCACGCTCGCATCGCTGTCGATGACGCGCCAGATCTCGGTGAGGTCGGCGTGCATCTCGCCGTCGGCGGCATTGAGCTTTTCCGGCCGGTTCATCACCACCCGGAGCACCCGCGGATGCGGCCGGTCGATCAGCAGGCGCGAAAAGCGGGCATAGCGTTCGTCCATGTCGGCGTTCTCCAGATTGATGGCATCAGTCGCCGGCCGACATCCGCGCCAGGACATCGCGCACGAGCGCATGGCGTTGGATCTTGCCGGTCGGGGTGAACGGGAATTGCGTGAACAGCTCCAGCCGCTCGGGCAGCTTGTAGGTCGCCACGCTGTCGCCGATGAAGGCGATCAGGCTGTCGAGCGTCGGCGCCTCGCCTGCGCGCGGCACCAGGCAGAGACAGTTGCGCTCGCCCAGCCGCGCATCGGGAACCCCGACGATCGCGGCGTAGAGGACCTGAGGATGGGTGTAGAGGATCTCCTCGATCTCGCGCGGGAAGAACTTCTTGCCGCCGCGGTTGATCATCTCCTTGAGCCGGCCGACGATGCGCAGGCGGCCGTCCGCGTCGATCATCCCGAGATCGCCGCTGCGGAACCAGCCGTCGGGGAGGAAGGCGTCGGCATTGGCGGCTGGGTTGTTGTGATACCCGAGATGCACGGAGGGACCGTCACAGCAGATCTCGCCTTCCTGGCCCTGGGCGACGTCGCGTCCCTCGGCATCGATCAGCCGCAGCCCCATATGGCTCGCCGGGACGCCGACCGATCCCGCGACGCGCTCAGGGTCGTCGGTCGGGCGGGTGTAGGCCTGATATCCGGTTTCGAGCATTCCCAACAGCTCGAGCAGAACGCCCGGCGCAGCGCGACGCCACGCGCGGATGGTCTCGACCGGGGCGGACGCGCCGCCGCTCACAACGAATCGCAGGCTGGACAGATCGCGGCGATCGAGATCGCCCTGCTGCAGGATGGCGGTGAGCGACGCCGGGGCAGTGGGAATATAAGTGACCCGCTCCCGCGCGATGAGGTCGAGCGCGACCGCCGGCGTGAACCGGTCGAGCAGCACCGCCTTGGCGCCCGCCAGCAGCGCCTGGACCAGCGTGAGATAACCCCAATTGAGACCGAGCGGCAGCCACGCCATCATCACATCGTCGGCCGCGAGCCCGAGATCGCCGTTGAGAATGCGTGCCGCCGCCAGCGTGGTGTTGTGGCTGTGCATCACGCCCTTGGGGTTGCCGGTGGTCCCCGAGGTGAACGCCATTCGCATGACCGCATCGGCATCCATGGCGACGGGCACGAAGCCCGCCGGTGCGCCCTGCTCCGCGGCCACGTCGTCGAGACTGACCATGCGGGCGCGCGCGGCGCCGCGAATGATGCCGATGGTCGCGAGCGCGGGCAGCCGCGGCTTGAGCTCGGCCGCCATGGCGGCATGATCGAAGTCGCGAAACACGGCGCAGCAGACCAGCATTTTGCTGTCGGCAAAGCGCATGATGTATTCGAGCTCGCGGCTGCGAAAATCCACGCTGACCGTGACCGCCACCGCGCCGAGGCGCTCGAGGGCGAAGAACACCAATGCAAACTCGACCCAGTTCGGCAGCTGGATCGTCACCACGTCACCGGCTCCGATGCCGAGCGCACGCAACCGCGCCGCCATGCGATCGATACCGTCGGCGAGTTCGCGGTAGGTGAGCCGGCGCGTCCCATCGGTCAGCGCCTCGCGATCCGGCGTCGCGCCAACCCATCGCGCCAGCACGGTCGCGAACGTCTCGTCGCTCCACAGGCCCGCGCCGCGCCAGCGCGCGGCCATCGCCGGCGTCAGACGCGTTGCGAACGCCACAAGCGCCTCCTTGCTAGGACGGCGGACGCCATATCCGGCTGTTCCTCATTGCTAGGGGCATTCACGCCGCGATGATCTGCCCGCCATCGACCTGCAGCACCTTGCCGGTGATGTAGGCGGCGTCGGGGCCGGCCAGAAAGCAGACCACGCGCGCAACTTCTTCCGGCGTGCCGATCCGGCGCAGCGGAATGCCGCGGATCACGCGCTCGGCCGACTCCGCTCCCCATTCGGCGAAAGCGGTACGTGCCATGTCGGTGTCGGTGAGGCCCACGGCCACCGCATTGGCGCGAATGCCGCGTCGGCCCTCCTCACGCGCGACGACGCGCACCATTGCCTCCAGACCGGCCTTGGCGGCGGCGCCCTGCACGTTGCGCGCCTGGCACATCTGCGCGGCGATCGACGAGATGGCGACGATGGCGCCGTCGCCCGCCTTGCGCAGGTGCGGCAGGCTCGCGCGAATGACGTAGAAGGCCCCCGACAGGTCGACCGCCACGTAGCGGTCCCAATCGTCGATGGAAAGCTCGGCGGTCTCGCGCCAGTTCCCCATCGCGCCGGCCGCTTGCACCACGACATCGAGCCGCCCGAATTCGGCCGCCGCGCGGTCGATGGCCGCGCCGACGGCGGCAGCATCGGCGAGATCGGCCTTGAGCGCCAGCGCCACCCGGCCGAGCGCGCGGATCTGCGCCGCGGTCGCCTCGGCTTCGGCATCCCGGCTGTGATAGATGAACGCCACGTCGGCGCCCCGGCGCGCAAGTTCGAGGCACACCGCGCGGCCGATGCCGCGGCTGCCGCCGGTCACCAGCGCCTTCTTGTCCGCGAACGCGCGCCTGGTCTCACCGTCGCTCATTGCCTCATCACGTCTCCCGGCAAACCCGCCACCGTCATCGCACGGCGTCACAGCGTCAGGTATCTGGTCTTGACCTCTTCGCGCTCGGCGCGGAATCGCTCGAGCGGCGCATGATAGACCATCTGCCCCTTGACCATGACGTAGACCACGTCGGCCACCGCTTCCGCGAGGTTCAGGTTCTGCTCCACCAGCAGGAGACTCACGCCTTCGTCCCGCAGTCGCGTGATCAGGCGGGTGAGTTCCTCGACCACCAGCGGCGCGAGCCCCTGCGAGGGCTCATCGAGCAGGATGACGCGAGGATCGGTGACCAGCGCGCGCGCGACGGCGAGCATCTGCTGCTCGCCGCCGGACAGCTGCGAGCCCTTGCTGCGCCTGCGCTCGGCGAGCGCGGGAAACAACCCGAACAGGCGCTCCATGGTCCAAAGCCGCGCCGGAACGCGCTGCGCAACCTGGATGTTCTCGACCACGGTCAGGTCCGGGAAGATCATCCGACCTTCCGGCACATAGCCGAGACCGACGCGCACGATGCGGTGTGCGGGCCAGCCGGCGACGTCCTGGCCGGCCAGCAGGACATGGCCGCGGCGCGGCGGCGTGAGGCCGACGATCGAGCGCAAGGTCGTGGTCTTGCCGACGCCGTTGCGGCCGAGCACCGCGGCAATGCGCCCGGCGGGCACTTCGAGGTTCACGCCCTGCAGGACATGACCTTGGCCGTAATAGGTATGCAGGTCCTCGACGCGCAGCATCACTGCGCTCCTCCGAGATAGGCGCTGCGCACCTCCGCGCTGGCGCGCACGGCGGCGGGCGGCCCGTCGGCGATCACGCGGCCACGATGCAGGACGGTGATGTTGTCGGCGAGCTTGAACACCACTTCCATGTCGTGCTCGACCAGCAGCACGCTCAGATCGCCCGCCGCCAGCATCTCCTTGAGGATTTGCACCGCGCGGCCGGTCTCTTCGATCGACAGGCCCTGGGTCGGCTCGTCCAGCATCAGGAGGCGCGGCTTCTGCGCGATCGCCATGGCGATTTCGAGCAGACGTTGGTCGCCGTGCGAGAGCATGGCGGCGGTTGCATCGGCCATGCGGGTGAGCCGCATGCGCGCGATCGCCTCGTCAGCGGCGGAGGCCGACCGGCGCAACACGCCGCCGCCGCCGAGGAATTGCCAGCGCCCGCCCTCCCGCGCCTGCGCCGCGATGCGGACGTTCTCGCGCACGCTCAGGGCGGGAAACACATGGCAGAGCTGGAAGGTGCGCGCGATTCCCTTCTGCGCCACCTGATGGACCGGCATTCCGGTGACGTTCTCGCCGGCGAAGATCACCTGCCCCGCGCTCGGCTTGAGCACGCTGGTGATCAGGTTGAACACGGTGGACTTGCCGGCGCCGTTGGGTCCGATGACGGCGCGAATTTCGCCGGGCTCTACCGACAGGTCGATGCCATCGACGGCCGCCAGGGCACCGAAGCGCCGGACCAGACCCTTGCACTCAAGCAGCGGCACCGGGTGCCTCCTTGCCGCCATCGGGGCTCGGGACCTCGCGTCTCCACCTGAAACGGCTTGTCAAAATGCCCCAGATGCCCTGCGGCGCGAACATGACGAAGGCCATGAAGATGGTGCCGAAAATGAGCGGCCACAGATCCGTGACCTGCGACAGCTGATGCTCCAGGAAGACGAAGGACACGCCGCCGAGGATCGGGCCGATCAGCGTGCCGGCGCCGCCCACGATCACCATGATCAGGACCCGCCCGGAGGTCAGCCAGAAGAACAGCTCGGGTGACGCGAAGCCGGCAAACGCGGCGTAGAGCGCCCCGGCAAGCCCGCCGAAGCCATAGGCGAGCACGACCGTCGTGATCTTGTACGCGCGCGTGTTGTAGCCGAGCGCGATGGTCTTTGCTTCGTTCTCACGAATGCCCGCGAGCACCGCGCCAAACGGCGAGCGCACGATGGCGCGGCACAGCAGGTACGAGCCGAACAGGCAACCGAGCACGAGGTAGTAATAGCCGAGCTTGCCCTGAAACCAGTCGATCCCGAGGGGACCGGGATGCCGGGGAATACCGACAAGGCCGTCGGAGCCGCCGGTGATGTCGCGGAAGCGGAACAGCATCGCATAGCCGAGCTGCGCGAACGCCAGCGTCAGCATGGCGAAGGACACGCCGGTCGAGCGCGTGCAAATCCAGGCGATCGGAATGGCGATCAGGATCGTGACCGCCACGGCCAGCAGGATGCCCGCCGGCAGCGGCAACGGCACGTATGTCAGAATGAGCGCGTAGGAATAAGCGCCGAGACCATAGGCGGCCGCGTGCCCGAACGAGTACAGCCGGCAATAGCCTACCAGCAGATCGAGGCTCATCGCGAACAGGCCGAGGATCAGCGCTTCGACCAG
>DASSJW010000086.1:0-4596 GCA_035690995.1 Xanthobacteraceae bacterium | reverse complement strand
GCCGCCGAGCAGCGTCCGGTTGGCGGCGTTGACGATGACATCGACGTCGAGCGTGGCGATGTCGGCGACGCAGATCTCGAGCCGCGAGGGGCCGACATGGGCGCTGAGCAGGAAGAGGACGCTCATGCCCGATATTGTAGCATGGAGGTGGCCGTTGGCGCCGAAGCCAACCAATCCATGTTCGGTCGTGCGCGGACTTAGCGCGGCGCCCATGATTGGCAGAGCCAGTCCTCGAACCGCGTCGCGCCAATGTGCGGGTTGTTGCCGGGGATGAGGGATTTTATCGTTCAACAACGGGCCGAAGTGGCTGCGCGCGTGTCGGCGATCACTTTGCGGCGATCCTTGGTCGCGTGCAGATAACGGCGCGCCTGGCGCTGGTACCATAGTGCATCTTGTCTGGTGAACGGCCCCGAGCTCTCGCAAGGCGTCGATATCGTGAAGGGTCCGGAGCGTTAAATAGGTTACCCGATGAGTTGCTTCCAATTCGTGCTGAATCAAAGGGGCAACATGGCAATCGCGCGCCGCGCCCTCAGTGAGAGGGCGGCCGGGCGCGCGGATCATATTGGCGAGCAGAAGTAATTTCCTGCATACTGAGATCGACGCGCAGCCGTCTCCATTGGCCGTCGTCCAGCCGACACTATGGGTGTGACATGAATCGCCCTGCGGTCTTGGTCGCACAGTCCCAATTGCGCGCAGCCTCGACAGCGCGCGTTGCAGACACGCCTGCGACGCTGTTGCCACTGATCGGGATCAGGGCACATCCGGCGCTTGATGCTGTCTGCGTCTGCGTCAGCTGTCCGGCGCGACCCACGTGCACCTCACACGTGCCGATCGGGACGTCCTCATTCAACGCGCGCCCTTGTGCTTTCAGCGTGCCGGGTGCTGGCCGGCAGGCGAGACCCGCAAACGATCACGCAGATCCGGGACGTCCGGATCTTATGGCGTCAAGTGTTCTGTTCCGATGCCGACGCGCGCGTGGCATCGATAAGAACAGTTGGGCACAGGCTGCCGGCCCGTCACGGGCAGCCGAACGAGGAAGCCAAACATGAGGACAGCCAAATACGTCTGGCTCGGTTTGTTGGCCTCGATTGCCGCGATAACGGCGGCGAGCATCCCGGCGGCCGCGCAGCAGCAGAAGCCGAACATCCTCTTCATCATGGGCGACGACATCGGCTGGATGCAGCCGAGCATCTACCATCGCGGCCTGATGGTCGGCGAGACACCGAACATCGATCGCATCGGACAGGAAGGCGCGATCTTCATGGACTACTACGCCGAGCAGAGTTGCACGGCCGGGCGCAATTCCTTCTTTACCGGCATGCATCCGCTGCGCACCGGCATGATCCCGCCGCAACTGCCGGGCAGCCCGTCCTACCTGCGGCCCGGGACGCCGGCGCTGGCCAAGTTCCTGCTCGACCTCGGCTACAACACCGGCGAGTTCGGCAAGAATCATCTGGGTGACCACACCGACTCGCTGCCGACCGCGCATGGCTTCCAGGAATTCTGGGGTTACCTCTATCACCTCGATGCCATGCAGGGTGTCAGCTTCCCCGACATCAACAAGAGTCCGACCGAGCAGGCCATCGTTCCGCCGTGCCGGAACACGCCGATCCCGGGCCTTGCCGACGTCCCCGGTGCGGTGGACCCCAACACTGCGACTTGCCTCACCCCGCCGCGCCCCATCCTTGCGTGCACGTCCTCCAACGGCACTGCCGGAAATCAAACGTGCCGGGACGAGGGGCCGCTGACCTTGGAGCGATCGAAGACCGTAGATGAGGAAATCTCTGCCAAGGTCATCGACTTCCTCGACCGCAACGATCCTCGCCGCACCAACAAGCCGTTCTTCGTCTGGTACAACCCAGCGCGCATGCACATCACGACGGTGTTTTCGCCGAAGTACGAGGCCATGCTGGGCGAGCGCGGTGGCAAGGACTGGGGCATCAACGAAGTCGGCATGAAGCAGCTCGATGACAACATCGGCCTCGTGCTCAAGAAGCTTGACGACATGGGTCAGGCCAACAACACCATCGTCGTCTTCACCACCGACAATGGCGCTGAAGTGATCACTTTCCCGGACGGCGGCGTCACCCCGTTCAAGGGCGGCAAGCTGACCACCTGGGAAGGCGGCATGCGCGCGCCGCTGGTCGTGCGCTGGCCGGGCGTCATCCGGCCGGGCACGGTCAAGAACCAGATGTTCTCGGCCCTCGACTGGGTGCCCACCTTCGTCAATATCGCAGGCGGGCCGAAGGGCGATGCCCTGAACCAGCAGATCATGGCCGGCAACTATCCCGGCATCGTCAAGACCAAGCTCGATGGCGTCGACCAGACCGAGTACCTCGCCGGAAGGTCGGAAAAGTCCGCGCGCGAGGCCTTCTTCTACTACACCGGCGCGCAGCCATCGGCGGTGCGGTACAAAAACTGGAAGTTCTATTACACGATGGTGGGCGCCGGTCCGATGGACGGGCTGACCGGAGCGACTACCTATCACTGGACCCAGATAGCCAACATCAAGCGTGATCCGTTCGAATACACCGTCGGCGCCGACCAGAAGAGCCTGTTGGGTCTGGGCGGCGCGCTGGCGGGCCCCAGCACCGCTTACCTCTACAACTGGAACATCCTGCCGGTTGGCCAGCTGTTGTGGCTGAAGGAGCTGGAATCCTACAAGGAGTTCCCGCCGATGCAGGATCCGGCGAGCTACAACCTCGACCAGGTCCTGGCACAGCTCAAGAAGTCGGGTAACCAGACCGATTGACCGCTGGCAGAATGCGGGCGTCAACCGAGCGGACGCCCACCGGGCGTCCGCCGACTCCGACAAGCCGAGCAATTGATCGAGCCGGATCGCTCCCGCGTCCTGAGGCGTCGACCATGAAACCGATTGCTCCTTCCCCTGGCATCGACCGCCGCGGCCTGCTCTCGAGCTTGGCGCTGCTTCCAGCCCTATCTGTTCCGTTGTTCCCCGCGTCCGCGCCCGCCCAGACGGCGATGTCGGATGACCTGCTGCCGTCGTGGAACGACGGGCCGGCGAAGCAGGCGATCCTCGACTTCGTGCGCGCTACCAGCGACCGGTCGTCTCCTAGCTACGTCGTCCCGGAGGACCGCATCGCCGTGTTCGACCAGGACGGCACGCTCTGGGTCGAGCATCCGATGTACACGCAGGTGGTCTATTGCCTCGACCGCGTGCCGGATGTGATGGCGAAGAATCCGGAGTTGAAGAATAGAGAGCCTTTCAAGACTGTGCTGTCAGGCAACCGGGAGGCGATCGCCAGGCTGCCGTTGCGGGATCTGGAAAAGATCCTCGCCGCGACGCTGAGTGGCATGACCGTGGAGGAGTTCAACGCCGAAGCAAAAAAATGGCTTGAAGCGGCCAAGCATCCGCGTTGGAACCGGCTCTACACCGAGCTTGCCTATCAGCCGATGCTCGAAGTGCTTCGCCACCTCCGCGACAACGCCTACAAGACCTACATCGTGACCGGCGGCGGGCAGGACTTCGTGCGGGTGTACGCCGAAAAGGTCTACGGCATTCCGCCCGAGCAGGTGATCGGCACCGCCGGCGGAACGAAGTTCGCCTACGCCAGCGACGGCAAGCCGTACCTGACCAAGGAGCCGAAGCTGCTGCTGAACGACAACAACGCCGGCAAGCCCGAAGGAATTCACCTGATGATCGGACGTCGGCCCTATGCCGCGTTCGGCAACTCTACCGGCGACCGGGAGATGCTGGAGTGGACCGCGGCCGGCGCCGGAGCGCGGCTCAAGATGCTGTTGCTGCACGACGATGCCGCACGCGAATACGCCTACGGACCGGCGCATGGTTTGCCCGACACCAAGGTCGGAACCTTCACGCCCGCGCTGTACGACGAGGCGAAGAGGGACGGCTGGACGGTGATCAGCATGAAGAACGATTGGAGACGCGTCTTCGCATTCGAATAGGGACGCGGATCATTGCTCCGACCCCGGTGATGCCGTTGTCTATGAGAGAAGCACAGTGACGCGCACCCCCCGCAAGCCGCCCGCCAAACGCGTGGGTGTTGGAAAAAATGCGGCGGCGGTCCGCGCGGCGGACGCGAAAGGTGCGCCGCTCCCGCGCGCGGTTGGAGGCCGCGTCTCGGCATCGACGATCCGGATCGCGGCCTCGGCTGCGGCCGCGGCATTGATCATCGGTGGTCCGGCGTTTATGTTTATGACCGGGATTCCCGTCCTTGCACTCTTCGGCGGCCCTCGCGTGGAAACCGCCGCGGCCGCCTTTGTCGGCAGCGAGACCTGCGCCGGCTGCCATCAGGGCGAAGCGCGGCTGTGGCGCGGCTCGCAGCATCGGCTCGCCATGCAACACGCTAGCGACAAAACGGTGCTTGGCGATTTCTCCGGTGCGACCTTCGACTATCACGGCGTGCATTCGCGTTTCTTTCGCCGGGACGATAAGTTTTTCGTCGAGACCGACGGGCCCGACGGCAAGCTCGCTGCGTTCGAAGTCTAGTACACGTTCGGCGTCGATCCGCTGCAGCAATATCTCGTCGAGTTTCCCGATGGGCGCCTCCAGGCCTTGTCGCTCGCCTGGGACAGCCGGCCGAAGGACCACGGCGGTCAGCGCTGGTTTCATCT
>DASSJW010000085.1:0-2195 GCA_035690995.1 Xanthobacteraceae bacterium | reverse complement strand
CTCAACGACGTCATGGGCGGTCGCATCCCGATCGTCATCGAGGCCTATTCCGGCATTGCCGGTGCGATTCAAGCCGGCACGGTCAGGCCACTCGCGGTCGCGTCGCCCAAGCGCTTAGCCGACTTTCCCGACCTGCCGACCGTTGCGGAAACCATCCCCGGCTTCGCGGCCTCCGGCTGGCAGGTATTGGTGGCGCCCGTCGGCACACCCGCGGGCATCGTGCGCAAGGCCAACGAGGCCTTGATCAGGGCGCTGAGCGATCCCGAGGCCAGGGAGCGGCTGGCGAGGCTCGGCCGCGATGACGTTGCGATGTCGCCGGCTGAAGTGACCGCATTCATCCATGGTGAGCAGCGCAAGTGGGCTCCGATCCTGCAGCAGATCGGCCGTGGTCCGTAGCGAGCGCCGCGCGCGAGAACGATCTGCCGCGTCCGACCGCTTGTCCTCAATGATGACTGTCCGGCCGCTCCTGCGCTTTCGAATCAAGTTCTTTGAAAAAACTCTCCGCGTCCTTGTCGGCCGCCAAATGGTCGATGAAGCGGTGCCAGAAGTTCTTCCAGTACTTGTCTTTCCATTCCGCGACCGACTTCTGCCAATATTTGAAATCGTCGTCCGTCGTCCATCCCCGCTTCCTGCCCAAGGCTTTCCAGAACGCAGGATCGATGAAGACATCGGCCTGCATTGCTACGGCAATTTGCAACGGTGAAATCCCCTCCATCTCCGGATAGCGTTCGACGTTTGGTTCGTAACCATGGTCCACCGCTTCCTTGATCGCCTGCTCGATATAGGTCATCCGCGCTTGTCCGACATTCAGGGTTCTGGGCCGCTCGCCGCCACGTTACCACGGCAACCAGGAATGAAGGCGACCAGCGTGCTCTGAAGGATGCGTTGGCTCTGAAGGATGTGTTCCAGGATACGCGCCTGACGTGACCTCGGACGCAACGTGCTGCCGCTCGTCGCGACGTGGCCGTCGTGCGTGCGGGCGATCTGCGCGAGACGCAACTCATCCGATCGACGCACGAACCCATGGGATTCGTGATCGTCAGTCGACCAGCTCTGCTGTATCGTCCGGTGGGTCCGTTTTTCAAGGTTCCGAACGATGCGGCTTGGGTCAGGAGCGGACAATGCTTGACCGGGATGATGTGGACGAAGAGCTTCAACGAGGCTTTGGGCTGTCGATAGAAGAACTTGAGCCGTTCGTGCGGGCCGGCGGCGACGCCGCCGAGATGAAGTTCATGGAATGCTGCAGGTACTTGTGGCAGGCCGACGGAGCGGAATTGATTGAGCCTTTTATCGAGGCGGTTTTCAACAAGCTGCCGGACAAGTCGCGCTGTGTGCTCTTCCAGCGGATGTTGACGATTGTGTACCTGGCGCAGGATGCCGAGCCGGCATCTCCAGAGTGAGCCCGCGCCAACTGATCGATTCCCGAAGGGGGGACGCATGAAGCGCTGGGGAGACATGCTCGCCTGGGTCTTCTTCGGGTTCGCGGTGCTGTCGCTGGCGGCATGGCCGCTGATGGTGTGGTGGCACGTTACAACCGGCACACCTGCCGTCCCGGCCATGCTGGAAACGCTGCCGTATCCGCTTGGAGCGATATTCTTTTGGATTGTCGCGCGCGGTCTCAAACTGTCGACGAGCTTGCCGCCGCGAACCTAGAGTCAGGACCCATAAACTGAACGAAAACTCGGGTGACGACTTCGAGCCCAGGACGGAACTCAATCAGCCGGCCGGTGGCTTGCCGGAGTAAACCGCCAATTGAGCGGCGAAAGCCCGCTTGTAGGCGGGCCTCGCTTCGCCGCGAGCGACATAGGTGGCCAGGTTCGGATATTCGTCCAGAATCCCCGATGATTTCAGCCTGAGCAGCACCGACACCATCATCAGGTCGCCCGCGCTGAACCCGCCATCGAGCCAGTCGGCGCCGGCAAGGCGAGCGGAAAGTTGCTTCAACCGGTCGCGGACGCGATCCTCGACCAGCGGCAGGCGCTCCTTGCTCCACGGCTTGTCGCGCTCCAGCAGCCTGGCGTTTGCGAGTTCAAGGATCGGCGGCTCCACCGTGCTGAGCGCGGCAAACATCCATGTGATCGCGCGCGCCCGCGCATCGGCATCGTCCGGCAGCAGGCCCGCATGGCGCTCGGCGATATGGAAGACGATCGACCCTGTCTCGAACAGGGCGAGATCGCCTTCCTCGTAGGTCGGAA
>DASSJW010000084.1:0-6546 GCA_035690995.1 Xanthobacteraceae bacterium | reverse complement strand
GTTTGAGATCTGCAACGACCTCATTCTGGCACGCTGATGCCGTCGGGGGCCGTCCACCCCAACAGAGCAACACGGCGGCACAGCCGTATCGTGTCGCAAGGCGGGTGCTGCGTCGTATGGCCCCTAGGTCCCGGGTCTCGCTACGCTGGCCCGGGACCCGCGAGTAGCGTGACGCGGCCTCAATTCCCGAACGGCTTTTCCTTCGCCAGCCGCGCCTGCGCCTCCTTCGCGACGTTGAGGTCGAAGAGCTGGTCGCGCGGGACCTTCTTCTCCACGAAGTTGAAGTACTTGCCGCTCCAGAAGTCCTGCATCTCCATGATCGAATCGACCAGCGGCACGCCGTCGTCGGCGATGTAGGACCAGTGCGGGGCGATTGCACGCACCAGCTCGGGTTTGTTGAGCGCGGTATTTTGCGCCAGGATGTCGACGATGTCGGGATGCGCGGCGGGGTCCTTGGCGGCGGCGTTGAACTCCTTGATCCCCTGCAGGTAGGCCATGGCGAAGCGGACAACGGCGTCGCGGTTCTTCTGCAGGAAGTCCTTGCGCACCGCGTAGGTCGCGATCTCCGCGCCGGGCACCACCTCGTCGTCGTTGACGACGATCGGGCCCCATTTGTTGTTCTGCGCGAAGAAGCCGAACTGGTAGGCTAAGTCGGTGGCGTCGACCTGGTTCTGCCCCAGCATGCGCATGAGGTCGGGCTGCGGGACGTTCACGATCCACTGCACGTCCTTGGCGGGATCGAGACCGGCTTTGAGCAGTGCCTGGGCGGCAGTGTACTGGTTGATGCTCCCGAGCGCGGTGACGCCGAACCGCTTGCCCTTGAGCTTGGCGAAATCGGCGGCGGTGCGCACGCCCTGGTCGTGCAGCGCCTGCGTCACATTGATGACGGTGTAGCCGAAGCCGGGGCGATTGTGACCCCGATCGAGGATCACCACGAGTGGAGCGCCCTTGGCGACGCTGTTGAACAGGCTGGCATTCGCCGTCATCAGCGTGAGCTCGAGCTCGCCCGCGATCATGGAGGGAACGGCGAAGGCGCCGTCCTCGAAGCGCTTGGTCTCGATCTCGAGATTGAGCTTCTTGAAGTAGCCCTTCTCGCGCGCGATGAAGAACGCGCCGCCGGTGATGAAGGGCCCTTCGCCCACGCGGACGAGGTCGGCGGCTCCGCCCGAAGCGGCTGCGCCCAGCACGGTGCAGATGCCAACGGTCGCCGCCAAACACGCCTTTGCCAATCTCGTCATGTCCCTCTCCTTTATCTGATTTATCTGATCCGCCGGCGCCAGAATGACGGGCTCGCGCACGGACCTTCAGCCATCGTTGTAGTTGACCCACGGCGCGACCTTGCGGTCGATCCATTGCTGCAATTTGATGACAACCGCCCCTACGACCGCAAGCACGATCAGGCTGGCGAAGACCTTCTCGGTCTCCATGACCTGGCCGGAGCTGATCAACAGCCAACCCATGCCGCCTTGACTCGATCCACCGATCATCTCCGCGGCCACCACCAGAATGATTGCAATTCCCATGCCGAGGTGAAGGCCGGCGAAAATGCTGGGAATGGCGCCTGGGATCACCACCTTGAGCTGGATCTGCCTGGCATTGGCGCCCAGGTCCTTCGCGGCCTTGATCAGCCCGCGGTCGGTCTGGCGGATGCCGGAATAGGTGCTGATGACGATGGGGAAGAACGCGCTCACCGCGCTGATCACGATCTTGTAGGCCTCGCCGGTACCGACCCAGATGATCAGCAGCGGGATGAGCGAAATCTTCGGCAGCGGATAGAGCGCGGCGATCCAGACATCCGCGACCCGTGCAATCGTGCGCGACATGCCCATCAGCACGCCGAGCGCGATCCCGCATACTGCCGCGAGCGCAAAGCCGGCGAAGATCCGCAGCAAAGTGATGCCGAGGTGATAGGGCATGGAGCCGTCGGCGATCATGCGCCAGAGATAGGCGAAGACCGAGGAGGGCGCGGGCAGGTAGATCGGCGCAATTCCCCTGAAACGGACCAGCGCCTCCCATGCCGCCACCACCGCCACGATGGTCAGGGTGGGCAGGACGAGTTGCCAGATGCGTGCGGCACGAGCCGATGTCATCGCGCCTCCACCGCGTCTTGCTGCGCCATGGTCTTGGTCACTTCCTCGCGGATGAGATGAAAGGTGCGGTCGAACAGCGCGCCGAACTCTTTTGCGGCGACCATCTCGTGCGAACGCGGGCGCGGCAGGTCGACGGAGATCACGTCCTTGATACGCCCCGGCCGCGCGGTCATGACGACGACCTCGTCGCCCAGCAGGATCGCTTCCTCGATCGCGTGGGTGACGAAGAGAATCGTTTTGTGCGTCTGGTCGAAGATTCGCAGCAGCTCTTCCTGCATGACGATCTTGGTCTGGGCGTCGAGCGCGGCAAATGGCTCGTCCATCAGCAGGATTGGGCGCTCCATGATCAGCGCGCGCGCCAACGCGACGCGCTGGCGCATGCCGCCCGACAACTGCCCGGGCAGGTGCTGCTCAAAGCCGCGCAATCCGACCGAGGCGATGAGCGCGCGGGCACGCTCATAACGCTCGGCCTTGGCCATGCCCCGCATTTCCAGGCCGAAGGCGACATTGTCGATGACGCTGCGCCACGGAAAAAGGTTGAGGTTCTGCCACACCATCACCGAGTCGGCACCGAGCGGATGCTGGATATCGTGGCGCTGCGGGTCTTCGATCCGAACCGTGCCACCGGTGGCGCGTTCGAGCCCGGCGATGATCTGGATCAGGGTGCTCTTGCCGCACCCCGATGGTCCGAGCAGGCAGGTGATGCGCCGGGAGCGGAAACGATGGGAGACGCGATCAAGCGCGACCACGCTGGTGCCCCCAAGCCCCGGCCAGATCTGCGACACCTCGTCGACGACGACGTCCATGCTGTGAGCATGCCACGAATGGCGCAGGGGGAGTAGCGAACCGATGTCTGTCGCTACCCGACGCTCGCCATGCGCCGGCTCATTCCACCGCGTTCGCCGAATTGAGACTGTCGAACAGGGCGGACCGGTACAGGAACTGCTTGTGCAGCTTCACGTCCTCGGAGATGCGCCGCAGCTCGTCGAGATGCTTGCGCCGCGTGACCGGGTCCTTTTCCTCGAGCGACTTCTTGTTCTGGATGGTCTGCGCCTGCACGTAGTCGACCTGCGCCTTGCGGCGCTGGCGGGTGTAGCGGTCGAGCACGTCGGGCTCGGCGCGGCCGAACCAGACATCGGCGAGCTTCTCCGCCAGGTTCATGGCGTCATGGATGCCGCCGTTCATGCCCATGCCGCCGATTGGGTTGTTGACGTGGGCGCTGTCGCCGGCGAGCAGCACGCGGCCCTTGTTGAAGGTGGCGGCGACGCGCTGATGCACGGAATAGAGGGCGTAGTAGGGGATCTCGAAGTCGCCCTCCTTGGCATGGATGCCGCGCAGGCGGCGCTGGATGCCTTCCATGCTCAGGGCCTCCTCGTCGGACTCGTCGGGCGGAACCGGCATGATCCCGCGCCAGATGCCGGGGGGGCCGTTGCCCTTGACCTTGAACAGGTTGAGCCACTCGCTGGGGTCGGAGAAGTAGTTGCGGGTGCAGAAGCCCTGGCCGGTCGAGCCGAAATCGAAGCTGGTGCCGATCTTGATGAAGCGCTCGGGCCAGGTGAAGCCCTCGAACTCGATTCCCGCCAGCCGCCGCACGGTGCTGCGTCCGCCGTCGGCGCCGATGACATAGCGGCCGCGCAGGGTCTCGGCCTCGCCGCCCTCGTTGATCACGGTGACGTCGACATGATCGCCGTGCTGCTCGAGGCCCGTCATCTTGGTGGAGAAGCGGACCTTGGCGATGCCGCTCGCTTCGATGTGCGGCCGGGCCGCGCGCACCAGCTTGTACTGCTCCCATTGCACCACGAACGGGTAGGGCACCTCGCCCTTGAGCAGGTTGATATCGAACACGGCGACGAGTTCGCCGGTGACGCGGTCGCGAAAATGGAAGAGGGGCGAGACCAGTCCGCCGCTGGCGTCGTCGGCGAAGGCTTCGTTCGTGAGGCCGAGGTCGGCCAGCATCTCGATGGTGGGAGGATGGATCGTGGCGGCGCGCTGATCCTCCGGCGGCTCCGCCTCGCCCTCCAGCAGGGTGACCGGAATGCCCTTCTTGACCAATGCGAGCGCCGTCACCGCCCCGACGGGGCCGGCGCCGACCACAATCACCCGATCATCATGCTGCATGACCAACTCCGAACTTCCGCACTATACACACCAACTCGTGCGCGGCGGACAAGTGAGCCGTGCGGCATTGCAGGCTTGCGTCCCGGCGGCGCGGCGCTCGGGACACGCCTAAGAAATAGCCAGCCTGTGATCAGACTTTGGAGATCTCGAACATCGAGGGGTGAAACAGCTCCTCGACCGCCACCTTGCGGTCGATCAATCCCTGCTCATGGGCGTACTGGGTCAGCGCCGTGATCTCGCGCATGTTCTCTTGAATGCCGTAGGCCCAGAAGTCCTTGCCCATGACCGCCATGGTCTCCTGGGTTTCCGGGATGAGCCAGGGAAGGGTGACCATCAGGGCGTTGACGTCGAGCAGGTCGATCATGGCGAGCGCCTTGGCTTCGCAGAACGCCTTGTAGACGCTGGACGGGAGCCAGGGATATTTCTGCACCAGCTCCTTGCGGATGCCGACGAGGTGCATCAGCGGAAACATGCGGGTCTTCTTGTAGTAGGCCTGCTCCGCTTCGCGCGTGTTGGGAAACAGGCGTTTGATATGGGGTTCGCCGCGCAGGAACGATGACGGCGCCCGCGCCGTGAACAAAGCATCTAGCTCGCCGTCGCGGAGCATGTCGACCAGCGTCTGGTCCTTGCCGATCGGCTTGAGATCGAGGCCCGCGATCGGCTTGAGCGGCGTGCGCTCGTCGCGTCCCACCTCCTCCTGACCGCCGCTGCGCCAATGAATTTCGGTCGGCAGCACGCCGTATTCGTGCTGCATCATGCCGCGCATCCAGACCACCGCGGTGATCTGGTATTCCGGCAGACCGATGCGCTTGCCGCGCAGGTCGGCGGGGGCGCGGATGCCGGAATCGGCGCGGATGTAGATGCCGGAATGCCGGAACAGCCGCGACACGAAGGCGGGGATGCCGACATAGGCTGAATCGCCGGCGGCAACGGTGCGAATATAGCTCGAGAACGAGAGCTCCGAGACGTCGAATTCCTGATAGCGAAAGGCGCGAAAGAAAATCTCCTCCGGATACAGCGGCAGGTAGGTGACCTCACACCCTTCCACCTTGACGCGGCCGTCCCTGATGGCGCGGGTGCGGTCGTAATTGCCGCATGCGATCGTTATCGGCACCTCAACCATTGGGTCTCCTCGTGGGCTGCTGCGGAATGGGAACGCAGGAAAGCGGAGCGAACTCTCTCTCAGGCATACGTACTTGCTTCCGTTTCGACTGTGAAGTGTCGGCTTGTTGGCGCCTGCTTTGCGCGATATTTTGCCTGCGGACCCGGCCCGCCGCGCGCGCGTGCGCGCAGACCCGAAGCGGCCAAGGAGAACAACCATGATGTCGACGGTGATCGGCGGCGCCATGCTGCCCCATGCGCCCCAGTTCTTCACCATGCCGGAGACCGAAGACAAGAAGAACGTCGAGCACGTGCGCGAGGTCGCGGCCGATATCGGCAAGAAGCTGCGGGCGCTGAAACCGGACCTCTGGATCATCTTCTCCAACGATCACGCCGAGCAGTTCTTCCACAATGCGGCGCCGCCGTTCACGGTGCATGTCGGCGGCGAGGCGACCGGTGACTTCGCCGGCCGCAAATTCCATTGGAAGATTCCGAGCGAGATCGGCTTCGAGATCGTTCGCCAGCTCTACCGTCAGAACTTCGACCCGGCCTTCACCAGCACGGCCAAGATCGACTATGCCATCGGTATTCCGCTGACGCATCTGGGGCATACCGATCCGGTGTTGCCGATCTACGTCAACGCATACCTGCCGCCGCAGCCCACCATGGAACGGTGCTACGCCTTCGGGCAGGCGGTTGCGCGCACGGTGACCGCGCTCGGTCTCAAGACCGTGGTGCTGTCGAGCGGCGGCATGTCGCACTTTCCCGGCACCGACCGCTACTCCAATCCGGAGCTCGGCTGGGACAACCGCGTGCTCGATCAGCTCCGCAGCGGAAAGCTGAAATCGTTGATCGGCTACGACGAGACCGAGCTCGACGACACCGGCAATATCGAGCTGCGATGCTGGGCCTGCGCGGCCGGCGCTTTGGGCGAGCGCAAGCCCGACATCGTTTCCATGGATCCGAGCTGGCATCACAACTATGCCTCGCTAGCCTGGATCGGCGGGCATGGCGACGCGGAGCGCGCCGCGCATTATCCCTCGATCAAACCCGAGCTGGTCGAGCTCACCTCGGCGCTGCACGGGCTGGCGCATGATGCCGAACTGCGCGCGCAATACATGGCCGATGCGCCGGCTTTCGCCGACAAGTTCCGGCTTCCGCCCGAGCAGCGTGAGGCGCTGATCAAGCTCGACCTGCCCTCGATCGTGAAGATGGGAGCGCATCCGCTGGTGCCGTT
>DASSJW010000083.1:0-4134 GCA_035690995.1 Xanthobacteraceae bacterium | reverse complement strand
GTTGTTCTCGCGGTTGCCGCCGCCGAAGAACATGCCGAACTGCGCCAGCATGGAAATGGCGCCGGCGATGGTGGCGGTGATGGTCATGATCAGGGTGTCGTGGTTCCTGATATGCGCGAGCTCGTGCGCGATCACGCCGGCGACCTCCTCGCGGCTCAGGTAGTTCATCAGGCCGGTGGTGACCGCCACCGCCGCGTTCTGCGGATTGCGCCCGGTCGCGAACGCATTCGGCTGCGGGTTGTCCATGATGAAGACCCGCGGCATCGGCAGCCCAGCGCGGCGTGTGAGGTCGCGCACCAGGCGAACGAGGTCGGGAGCCGTGCTTTCGTCGACCTCATGGGCGTCGTGCATCGACAGCACGATCTGGTCCGCGTTCCAATAGGTCACAAGGTTCATGCCGGCCGCGACGAGGAGAGCGATGACCGCCCCGCCCGCGCCGCCAATGAGATAGCCTATGCCCATGAACAGGGCGGTCAGCCCCGCCAGCAGAATGGCGGTACGAAGATAGTTCATTGTCGCTCCCTCGGGTGGCCGGCGTGTCGGGAGAACGCATTCCGGCCCGCGCCAGGTCCAGCATTCACCGTGAAATGTTGGGTCCCCAGCGCCAAGCTGCCAGAGGCCGCTTCCTCCTGCCGCAGTTCCCTGTCACATTTTCTCACCATTCGTGGCGCATCTTGCATTTTTGCCGCTCCCGCAAGCATGGAGAAGCTGCATGGACCGCGCAAAGCCAACCGACATGCCGGCCCCGTCAGGCGCCAGAAGGCCTATTCCAGCGGCGGCGGAACGCGCGCTTGCCGAGGCCGCCGCCCGGCGCGCCGCCCGCGAGCGCGAAGCCGCGCAGGGGCCGCAGGAATTCCAAGGCCGCGACGGGCTGGATCCCGTCCGCTACGGGGACTGGGAGGTCAAGGGCATCGCCTCGGACTTCTGACGGCGCAGAAGGCCACGGCGCTGCACCCGGATGCCGCGCCCTGCCGCGGGACGCGGCCAAAGCCTTGCGATGGCCGCTTCACTCTGCGGCGCGCGCCAGCACGTGCTGGCGGAATCGCGGCATCACCTCCCTGGCCAGAAGGTGCATGGACTCGCGCTCCCACGCCGCGTTCGGGCCGCCCCAGTCGAGGCCGGTCATCAGCAGGGTCCCGAACGGGCCGACCCGCTCGCGGAACGCGATCAGCTTGTCGAGCACGGTCTTGGGCGAGCCGTAGGTCACGCATTCCCGGGTGATGGCGTCGACCGTCGCCTGTTCGTCCGGCAGGTCCGGCCGCGGCTTGAGAATCACCAGCAGACCGACCCTGCTGAGCACCTCGCGCATATAGGTGTAAAAGTAACGGTTGGAGCCTTGATCGCCAAAGACGCGGTCGTGCGCCTCGGCATCCGAGGGCGCCACCAACACGTTGCGCGCGACGCGCCAGTTCTCGCCGCGCGGCGCGATCCCGGCTTCGCCGCAGGCCTTGCAATAGACCTCCCAATGGCTCGCCACCGAGTAGGTCGGGATGATGTTGGCCGAGATCATTCCCCAGCCCTTGAGCGCAGCCGTGCGTGCGGAGGAGGAGTTCGGGCTCGCGAGCGAGATCGAGATCGGCGGGCCCGGTGTCTGATAGGGCTTGGGCATGAAGCCAACGCCGAGCGCGGGGATGATGCCGTCCTTGAGACGCACCTGCCAGAACTCGCCTTGGAGGTCGTAGGGCGGGTCCTGGGCCCAGATGCGCTGGATGAAATCCACCGCTTCGACCACCATGCGATTGCGTGCATGCACATCGGGATTGTTGAACAGCTCGAAATCGGACACCAGGCCGCCCGGCCCGACGCCAAGCATGAAGCGGCCCTTGCTCATGTGGTCGAACTGAGCGGCTTCGGCCGCCACGATCGCGGGATGATGATTGGGCAGGTTGATGACGGCGGTGCCGAACGCAATGTTCCGGGTGCGCGGAAGAATGCCGGCGAAGAACATCATCGGGGAGGGGATGGGCTCGGTGGTGGCGGAGAAATGCTCGCCCAGCCACAGCTCGTCGAAGCCGAGTTGATCGGCGAGCACCGATTTCTCGCTATCCTCCGCAAGCGTGCTGCAGAACATGCGGTCCGGCGGATGGACCGGCATCATGAACATTCCCAGGCGCATGCTCTCCTCCGAACGCGCGATCGGAAGGTACTATGGCCGGTCCCGGCCGCGGTGAAAATGGCGGGGGCGTTAAAGAATGAACCGCGACAGATCCGCGTTCTTCGCGAGGTCGCCGATGTGCTTGTGCACATAGGCGGCGTCGATTGCCACCGTGTCGCCGGACCGGTCCGTTGCGGCAAATGAAATCTCGTCCAGCACGCGCTCCATGACTGTCTGCAGCCGCCGGGCGCCGATATTCTCGACGCTGGAATTGACCTGCACCGCCACATCGGCAATGGCGTCGATGGCGTCGGCGCTGAATTCGAGCTTCACCCCTTCCGTCGCCAGCAGCGCAATGTACTGCTTGATCAGGGACGCTTCGGGCTCGGTCAGGATGCGGCGGAAGTCGTCGCGCGTGAGCGGGCGTAGCTCCACCCGGATCGGCAGCCGGCCCTGCAGCTCGGGAAGCAGGTCCGACGGCTTGGAGATATGAAACGCGCCCGAGGCGATGAACAGGATATGGTCGGTCTTCACCGACCCGTGCTTGGTCGAGACCGTGGTGCCCTCGATCAGCGGCAGCAGATCGCGCTGCACGCCCTCGCGCGAGACATCGGCCCCCGAGCGGCCCTCGCGGCCGGCGATCTTGTCGATCTCGTCGAGAAAGACGATGCCATTCTGCTCGACCGATTTGATCGATTCCAGCACCAGTTGGTCGTTGTCGAGCAGCTTGTCGGATTCCTCGTTGATCAGGATGTCGTAGGATTCCGACACCGTGACGCGCCGCGTCTTGGTGCGGCCGCCGCCCATCTTGCCGAAGATATCGCCGATCGAGATCGCACCCATCTGCGCGCCGGGCATACCGGGAATCTCGAACAGCGGCATGCCGCCGCCGCCCGCCGACTGCACCTCGATCTCGATTTCCTTGTCGTTGAGCTCGCCCGCACGCAGCCGCTTGCGGAACGAGTCCTTGGTCGTCGCGCTCGCGTTCTCGCCGACCAGCGCGCTGACCACGCGCTCCTCGGCTGCGAGCTGGGCACGGGCGCGCACGTCCTTGCGGCGTTTTTCCCGCGTCTGGGCGATCCCCACTTCCACCAGGTCGCGCACGATCTGCTCGACGTCGCGGCCGACATAGCCGACCTCGGTGAACTTGGTGGCCTCGACCTTGATGAAGGGCGCTCCGGCAAGCTTGGCGAGCCGACGGGAAATCTCGGTCTTGCCGATGCCGGTGGGGCCGATCATCAGGATGTTCTTGGGCAGCACCTCCTCGCGCAGCTTCTCATCGAGTTGCAACCGCCGCCAGCGATTGCGCAATGCGATCGCGACGGCTCGCTTGGCGTCGTGCTGACCGATGATGTAGCGGTCGAGTTCGGAGACGATTTCACGCGGGGAAAAGTCGGTCATGGGGGGAATATTTGGCTCTCGCGGCGCGTGGGCGCAATACCGGCGGGTGCCGGAGCTTGACGACGTCGAGCGGGGATCGGCATGAGCATTTCAAGTTCGGTTGGCGGGAAGGAAACGCGTGGGTCACGTCACTGCGATCTCGATGGCGACATGGTTGCGCGCTCAGAGCTTCTCCACCGTAATGTTGCGATTGGTGTAGACGCAGATGTCGGCGGCGATGTCCATTGCCTTGCGCACGATCGCCTCAGCCTCCAGCGGCCCTTCGATCAACGCGCGGGCGGCGGCGAGCGCGTAGTTGCCGCCAGAGCCGATGCCCATGATGCCGGATTCCGGCTCGAGCACGTCGCCGGTGCCGGTGAGCACCAGCGAAACCTGCGCGTCGGCAACGATCATCATGGCTTCGAGCCGGCGCAGATAGCGGTCCGTGCGCCAATCCTTGGCCAACTCCACCGCGGCGCGGGTCAGCTGGCTCGGATACTGCTCGAGCTTCGCCTCCAGGCGCTCGAACAGGGTGAAGGCATCGGCCGTGGCGCCGGCAAAACCGCCGATCACGTCGCCTTTGCCGAGGCGGCGCACTTTCTTGGCGTTGGCCTTGACGATGGTCTGGCCGATCGAGACTTGTCCGTCACCGCCGATCA
>DASSJW010000082.1:0-14351 GCA_035690995.1 Xanthobacteraceae bacterium | reverse complement strand
TGCACGACAGCGGCATACCCGAAGCAGACGTGCACGATCGTCGGCACCGACAGACCACGAAGCGCGCGATCGATCGCCTTGACCGCGATCCGCTTCGCCGCCTCGGGATCATTGCGCACCCAAGGCTCGTCGAGCTGGATGACGTCGGCACCCGCGGCCACGAGGTCGTGCGCCTCGGCGTTGACCGCAGCCGCGAGGTCCATCACCATCTCGTCGTCATCGTCATAGAATTCGTTCTTGGCCTGCTGCGCTATGGTGAACGGGCCGGGCAGCGTGATCTTCGCCTTGCGCTCGGTGTTGCGCCGCAGGAACGTCATGTCGCTCACCTCGACCGCATGCTTGCGCCGGATCTTGCCGACGACGCGCGGCACCTTGACCGAGCGCCCCGCCCGGTTGGTGATGGTGGCGGGCGTTTCGTTGTCGATGCCCTCGAGCGCGGTGGCGAAGCGATTGGAGTAGCTCTCGCGGCGCATCTCGCCGTCGGTGATGATGTCGATGCCGGCGCGTTCCATGTCGCGGATCGCCAGCAGCGTGGCGTCATCCTGCGCCTGCGCGAGGAAAGGCTCCGGAATCCGCCACAGCTCCTGCAGGCGCACGCGCGGCACCATGGTCGCGAGCATCGCACGGTCGATGAGCCAGTCGGGCTGTGGGTAGCTGCCCACGACCGTGGTCGGCAGCAGATGTTGGGTCATGCGAAAAGTTCTCCCACCTGACGGCAATGATCCATCTTTGACTCCACGTGGAGCATCGAGCATGGTCTTGAAGCACGTTCCGGCGGCCGCGCGCCAGAGCATTCGCGCCGATCGCAACGGGCAAGCGTCGGGATAACACCGACGGACAACGACAGGAATGGAGAAGACGCCGACGCCCGCGCAACGGCAAGTCCGTGCGTCGATCGTCCATGCTCCGGGCGACAGGGAGGCCTCGATGTCCACGCGACGTCAATTCATCGGCACGCTCGCCGCCGGGCTCGCCGGCTTGGCCTGGGAGGCGCGGGCGCAAGCGCCCGGCGCCGCGCCAGCAAACCTGGACGGCTGGCCGTCGCGCAGCGTGCGCGTGATCTCGCCCACCGGCACCGGCGGCCCGGGCCAGAACTTCCGGCTCTACGCCGAGCAGCTCAAGGACACGTTCGGGCAGAGCTTCGTGCTCGAGAACATGCCGGGCGGCTCCGGCGCCATCGGAAGCATGGCGGTGGCACGCGCGGCGCCGGACGGCCACACATTGCTGCTCGCGTCCAACAGTCACATCGTGCTGGCGCCGCTGGTGCTGACAAATTCGCCGGTCAACGTGAAGCGGGACTACGCCGCGATCGCGCTCATGTTCACGTTTCCCTTCCTCCTGGTGGTCAATCCGGCGCTCCCGGTGCGCACGCTCAAGGAGCTCGTCGCCTATGCCAAGGCGCGGCCGAACGAGCTCAATTACGGCTCGCCCGGCGTGGGAACAGGCGGGCATCTGGTGACCGAATTGCTGGTGAAGCGCACCGGCATCCAGGCCGTCCACGTGCCCTATCAGGGGACGACCCAGCAATTGCTGGCGGCGGCCGCGGGAACCCTGCAATTCACCTTCGACACCGTGGGCAATGCGCGCGGACTCGTGGACGCCGGCAAAGTGATCCCGCTCGCCGTGACCGGCGCGCAGCGCGCCACCGCCGCGCCCGACGTGCCCACGCTCAGGGAGCTGGGCTATGATGGGTTCGACGACCTGTTCGTGGCCAATGGGCTGCTGGCGCCCACCGGCACCTCGCCGGCAGTCATCAAGGCGCTCAACCGCGAAATAGTGCGCATGAATGCGAGCGGGCCGATCCGGGAGAAGCTGGTACAGGCCTCCTATGAGCCCGGCACGCTGTCGCCCGAGGAGTACGCCGGCATGATCGACCGCGAGCTCAAGCTGTGGGGCGACGTGGTGCAGGAAACCGGCGTGCGGGTGAAGGCCTGATCAAGCAGGCCGTCGAAGAGGATGCTGCAGTGACCCTTCCGCAAACCAATTTCAATCCGCCGTTCAACATCACGCGCGCCAGTCATCTCGCGTTCACGGCGCGCGACCTGGCCGCCAGCCGCGACTTCTATGTCGAGGTGCTGGGGCTGATCGTGAGCGACGAGGACGCCAACACGATCTGGCTGCGCGGAGTGGAGGAGCGTTGTCACCACAGCCTCACGCTCAAGCGCACGACCGGCCAGCCGCAATGCGAGCGCGTCGGCTTTCGGGTGTTCACCGACGAAGACCTCGACAAGGCGAAATCGCACTTCGCTCGCATCGGCATCCCCGCGGCCTTCGTCGAGGTGCCCCATCAGGGCCGCACCCTGCATTTCGCCGACCCCGCCGGCACGCCGGTCGAATTGTGCGCGACTATGCCGACGCGCCCGCGCATGCACACCAAGATTCACACCCATCGCGGCGCTGGCGCGCTGCGGATGGACCATTATCAGGTGCTGGTCCCGGACGTGCTGAGCACCGCCAGGTTCTACATGGACCTCGGCTTCCGCATTTCCGATTACATCTGCATCGAAGGCACCGAGCACGTGGTGGGGACGTTCCTGCACCGCAAGGACAATCCCTGGGACATCGTGCTGTTGACCCGCTCGGGGCCGCGTTTCCACCACGGCGGTTACGTGATCGAAGCGATCGAGGACATGATCCGCGCCTGCGACGTCGCCGGAAACCTGGGCTTTGCCGATCGCATTGAGCACGGGCCTGGGCGCCACGGGCATCAGCATTCCTACTATCTCTATGTGCGCGATCCGGACGGACACCGCACCGAACTGCTGCTGCCGGGAATCCAGATCATCGACATCGACGACGAGCCGGTGCGCTGCGCGGTCAGCCCGAAGGCGAATTCGAATCTGTGGGGATTGCCGGCGCCGCGCACCTGGGTCGAGGAGGCCACGAGCTTCGCCGGCGTCGAGATCAGGCGCCCGCCGGTGGAAGGCGAGCCGATGACGGCGGAGAAATATCTCGCCGCGCGCATCCCCGAGGCGGTGGCGAGCTAAATTCCGGAGAACGTTGTCCTCGCTCCGGCCGTCATGCCGGGGCGCTACGCCTGCGCCGCCTTCTGCTTCAAATGTGGAAAACGCTCGGTCAGCAGCGAGCCAAAATAATAGGTCGGCTTGAACGCGGGGTGGGCGCGTATTTCATCGTACCAGCGCACGATGCGCGGCATATCCTTCCACATCATCTCAAGACCGAGATCGGCCATGCGCACGAGCGCCGGCATGACAGCAACGTCGGCGAGCGTAATGCGCCTGCCGAGCAGCCACGGGCCTCCGCTGTCCTCTATCGCCTGCTGCATGCGCTCATAGGTGCGCAGCATGCGCTCGAGCGCCGCGTTCATTTCCTTTTCGGGAAAGCCTTTGCGCCCCATGGCGAGCATGAACTCCTTGCGCAAAGGCTTGCTCTCCGCAAAGGCCAGAAACTCCTCCTCGCTCATGGCCGCGAAGCGCGGCAGGAAGGCGAGGTTGAAGGTCGGGACGCGCACCGCCGCAGCCGGCATCTCGTCGATGAAGCGCATCAGCGCGCGCATCTTCGCCCGCGCGACCGGCGTGTCGGGCGTGAAGGTTTCGGGCCCCGGGGCGACTTCGTCGAGATATTCGATGATGACGGAGGAATCGATGACGATATTGCCGTCGTGGTCGAGCGTTGGCACGACGCCGTTGGGATTGAGCGCGAGGTACTCGGGCTTGAGCTGGTCGCCGGCCAGGAGATCGAGCTTCTTTTCCTCGAACGGCAGCCGCTTGGCGTTGAGCACGAAGCGCACGCGCTGGCTGCAGGTCGACTGCGGAGCATTGTAGAGGATGAAGGACATCTGTTTGATTCCGCCGTTAAGGCGCGGTTAACCGCGTCGCCATCCATAACCGGATGGAGCCGCCACGCAATCTTGCGGCCGCGGCGCCCCGGGAGCGCCGATCCCGCTCTGCATAAAGCACTGATTCTACTTAAGCTTTAGACGGGGTGCGGTCTTTCCAGGGTGCCCGATCGAGCGCCGGCGCCGTCTCGGGCCAGACCTATCAACCTATTGGAATAGCTTGCGATTCTCTGAGTGATCGGCGCCCGAGGGGCCGCCGCGGCTCGCCGCTTTTTTCGGCCGGAGGCCATGAACCTTTTGCCCGGCCGGCGCGACCAATGAGCAAGGGACCTCTTGGGGAGGGTGTTATGAACAATTTCTCGATGTTGAGCGCCGACCGCATGACCCACCTGAAGGTGGTCGCGATGGCGCTCGTTTGCGCCACGCTGGTCGCTGGCATCGGTGTTGCCGCGCGCGTGACCGACAGCGCCGGCGACGGGCGGATCGAGGCCACCGTCGTCAAGGCCAGCAAGCCGATGACTGCGTCCAAGAGCGAGGACCGCACCATCCGCTGACCCTTTTACGTCTTCTCAACCCCCGTACTTCAGCGCGCCTTTGGGCGCGCTTTTTCTTTCCGGCCCCTCGGTAGGTGTTGCCGCCCAGCCACAGCGGCGAAAAATAACAGCCGACGCCGTCATTCTTGATACAGCGAGGGCGGCACTGGCCTTCGTAGCGAAGGGGCCGCTGGCGCGGTCACGCCCAACTGGCGCAGCAACGCGAACGGCTGCAACTGCGGCGGGACGCGCTCGGGCGCAAACTTCCACGCGGCGAGCAGCGCGGCGATGGCGGCGACCACCAGCGTCATGAGGATCGCAAAGGCGCGCCAGCGCCGCAGCCCGCGACGCAGGACGACGACCCGTTGCGTCGCCTCCTGCAGCCTGCGCGCCGCCTCGGGGGACGGAGTGACCTCGGTGGACAATACTGGCGGCACCGCCGGCGGGACGGGCGCCGGCTCGACCACGGCCGCCGGCGTCGGAGTGACGTGCCAAGCCGGCACGGCCGCGGCATCGAGAGTCGCCATCGGCGTCGCATCCGTCATCGGCGATGCATTCTCCGGAGCATGTGCCACCGAAGGTGCATCCAAAACCGATGCCGGGGCCAGGTCCGGCACCGGTGTTGGAACCTCCGCCGTCGCCTCCGGCATTGCGGCCGCGGCGGGCTCGGATGTTGGCGCGCTGCTCGACTCCGTACCGAGCGCTTCGATCACCTCCGAGACGGGAGCTTCGGTCACCTCCGATGCCGGTGTTGCGGGCGCCTCCGCTGCAGGTGCCGCCGCCTCCGAGGTCAGGACCGCGGCGGTCTCCGAAATGGTGGCCTCGATGGCATCCAGACTTGGCGCCTCGGTCGGGATGACGGCGGGCGCGGGCTCCGGGATATGCGCCTCCGGCAGGCGCACGCCCGATCTGGCTTGGGCGTCCGGCATCTTCGACTTGATGCGCGCCCAAATCCCGGCATCGGGCTCCACCGGCTCCACCATCAGATGCAATTCGCCGAGCCGGCGCTCCCAGTGCGCAACCTTGGCGGCGAAAGCCGCATCGGAGCCGAGCAACGCGCGCGCTTGCTCGCGCTCGTCGGAATCGAGCGTGCCGAGCACGTATTCGGCCGCGAGCGCATCGGTGTGGTCGACCTCGCTCATGAGCCCAGACATTGCTCGACTTCGGCGAGACTGCGGCGGAGCGACGTCCGCAGCAGATCGACCGGCATGTCGAGCTTCAACGCCAGTTGTTCGCGACTGAACGCCCCGAAATAGGCGAGCAGGAGCATGCGCTGACGGTCCGGCTCGAGCCGTCCGATGCAGGTCAGAAGACGCTTGAGGTCATCGGTGAGCTGGTGCCGGGGCACCGTGCTGGGCCCCTCGTTGTCGTCGATGACCTCCGGTTCGCCGTCGCCTGTTGCCGGCTGCGGCCGCCGCGCCACGTCGATCGCCAGGCGTCGCGCGACCGCCACCATCCAGGCGAGCGGGGCCGACTGAGCGGGATCGAACTCCCCCGCGTTGCGCCAGATCTGCAGATAGGCGTCCTCCATGACATCGGCCGCAAGATCGTCGCGGCGAACGATGCGCAGCACCACGCCATAGAGCTTGGCACAGGTCGCCCCGTAAAGGCGCTCGAAGGCAACCGGGTCACCCTTGGTAACGGCGGCGAGCAGCCATGTGATTTCAACCGGCGTCGACATCGGCCCCTGGAAAGCGCGTGGCACAACAACCTGCGGCGGTCCTGCGACCTCGAAGGACGGCGCAGGCGGCGATTATGGCCGCCAATGCCGCCTGTCGTCGAGGCAAGAATCGTAAGCCATCGCAAACCTCGACCGCGCCTTCTTGGTGGCCGTGCGGTCGGACCGCCCGCAAATCCCGCGCGATTCCGGCGCGCGGAGCGCGTGCGGGCACGACCGTCGAAGGGGCGGCGGCAGTTCCATCGGCATCGTTTGCGGTACGCCGTTAGGCCCGGACGCGGTTCCCCATCGCACCGACGGCGTCGAATTCGGGCGGCGCGGGCACATCTTCCTCGAGCCGCTCGCGCATCTGGTCGCGCTCATCGAGCATCTCGGCCTTCTTCATCTCTTCGAAGGCCTCACCGAGCGCCGCCTTGGCGTCATCGAGCTGGACGCGCAGGTCGTCAACCGAACGCTTGAGGTTCTCACGCCGTTGCATCGCCGCCTTGGCATAGGTCGGATATGCAAAATGGCTCGGGTCGTGGATCCCGGTCCGGTCCTGCTCGGTCTTGATGTCGCGATCGAGATCGCCGCTGATGCGCTCGAACTCGGCGATCATGGCCTCGATCTGGGCGACCTTGCGACGCTTCTCGTCGACTTGAAACTTCTTCAGGCGAACGAGTGTCTCGCGTGACTTCATCGACCCGTGCTCCCCCGCGGCCCCCGGCACCGGACACTGCGCCGGTCACGACGCAGACGGTCCCCCCTTGGGCGGAATAGCCCAAGCCGATGCGCAGTGTGCCGGCACAATGTTAGTTTTCGGTTTCCACATCAGCAGCCTTGTTCAAGGCGTTGATATCCTTGTCCAAGACATCCTGGCGCAGGAGTGGTTGCGGCTTCCTTACCTCGCCGCGCGCTGGCACCTGGGTCGGGAAACCGGGCTCGCCGGCGCTGATTGCGTGCGCCGCAAAACCGTGACCGTAGAAACGCCGATTTAGTCCGTCACTCCACGTCGGCGCGGCGCGCAAACGCTGCGAGCGCGAGACGGTTCTTAACTTCGTGTTTACCCGCGTCGTTAATCATTAGGTCACCGTTGCGGGACTTCAGGGGGCCCGTCGTCCGGCCGGACCGAGGGGCAGAGTCGTCTGACTGATTACAGCCGACTCTTAAAGTCGAACATGAGATGACGCTTGGAAAGAAAACCGCTCCCGTGCAATATCTTAGGGCGATTCGTCGTAATTTCCCGCAAGTGCACGCGCGTGTTGGAAGCGGTCTTGTCAACTGCGCGTCGTTAGTGTTTCCACCCGGTTTGTCCCAAAGCGTTTTCGAGGGCCGCCGCTGCGGCGTGCCGACCTGAGCCCGAGGCGGCGAGGAAGGGGACTGGCATGCGCGTATTGCTGATTGAGGACGACAGCGCCACCGCTCAATCGATTGAGCTGATGCTGAAGTCCGAGAACTTCAACGTCTACACCACCGATCTCGGGGAAGAGGGCGTCGATCTCGGCAAACTCTACGACTACGACATCATCATGCTCGACCTGAACCTGCCGGACATGTCCGGGTTCGAGGTGCTGCGGTCGCTGCGCGTCTCCAAGGTGAAGACACCCATTCTGATCCTCACCGGCCTCGCCGGAATCGAGGACAAGGTCCGGGGTCTCGGTTTCGGCGCCGACGACTATATGACCAAGCCTTTCCACAAGGATGAGCTGGTCGCGCGCATCCACGCCATCGTGCGCCGCTCCAAGGGTCATGCCCAGTCGGTGATCCAGACCGGCGACCTCGTGGTCAATCTCGACACCAAGACCGTGGAAGTGAACGGTGCGCGGGTGCATCTCACGGGTAAGGAGTACCAGATGCTGGAGCTCCTGAGCCTGCGCAAGGGTACGACCCTGACCAAGGAGATGTTCCTCAACCATCTCTATGGCGGCATGGACGAGCCCGAGCTCAAGATCATCGACGTGTTCATTTGCAAGCTCCGCAAGAAGCTTGCCAACGCCTCGAACGGCAAGAACTACATCGAGACGGTGTGGGGCCGCGGCTACGTGCTGCGCGAGCCGTCGGAGGAAGAGGCCAGGATCCCGGCCTGACGATTTCTGCCAGCGCGCGGCCCGCGCTTTTCGCGACTGTCATTCCAAATCCCCGCCAGCGCTGGCGGGGATTTTGCTTATTGGCGCCCTCATCACGGAAGGCGCGCGATCGACATCTGACCCTATCCGGGGGCTCTCTTTATTTCATATCCCTTCCGGCCCTTCGCGGTTCGCGGCGCGGAGCCGATTGACCCTCCGCGGACGGGCCGTAAAGTGCAGCCCTCACCTTCCCCCGCGCTTCCCGGCCTCCCCGATGCCTCCCCGCCCCGTCCCCAGCTTGACCGCGCACGGCGCCGAGATACCGGCGATCGGATTTGGAACGTCCTCGCTCGGCGATTGCGGCGAGATCGTCGCCACCGCGCTGAAGCTCGGCTATCGCCATATCGACACCGCCTGGAAATACGGCACCGAGCGCGGCGTCGGCGAGGGCATCCGCGCGTCCGGCCTGCGGCGCAACGAGATTTTTCTCACCACGAAGGTGTCGCACGAATATCTGCGCACCGATGACTTCGCGCGTTCGGTCGATCAGAGCCTTGAGAACCTGGGCGTCGATTTCGTCGACCTCCTGCTCGTGCACTGGCCGAACCCGGAGATTGCACTCCACGAGCCGATCGGCGCGCTGGCCAAGGCAAAGCGGCAAGGGCTCGCGCGCCATATCGGCGTCGCGAATTTCAATATCGCGCTGCTGGATGAAGCGATCCGGCTTTGTCCGGAACCGCTGGTCACCTTGCAGGCCGAGTACCACGCCCATCTCGACCAGACCAAGCTGGTGGAGGCGTGCCGGCAGCGCGGTCTGATCTTCACCGCCTACTGCCCGCTCGCCCGCGGCCGTCTGCTGCGCGACCCGGTGCTCGCGGACATCGCCGCCCACAAGGGGTGGACGCTGGCGCAAATCGCGCTGCGCTGGCTGGTCCAGCAGGGCGGCATCATTCCGATCCCGCGCTCATCGAATCCCAAACGCATGGCCGAGAACCTCGATGTGTTCGGCTTTACCCTGACCGAGGACGAAATGAATCGGATCGCTGCGCGCAGGCGCCCCGACGGCAGGATCGCCGATCCCGCCGGCCGCGCCCCGGCGTGGGATTGATCGGCCGAGCGCATCTCGGCACCACGCGCTGGTTCGGACAAGCGCGCTTGCCGCACGCGCGCGGATCACAACAACTCAACCCTTGGGGGGAACCATGTCCAAGACGCCGAAATACTTCATGTACTTTCCGGGCAACTACCGGTGGTCGGCGGCTTTCGTCAACATGCTGGGGCGCGCGAGCTATGGCGGCGCGGATATCGGTGAACTGCACAAGATCGGACGCCTGCTGGAGGGCAAGGACGCCGAGGACGACGAGGCTTGGTTCGACGCCTGCGTCACCGTCGCGGACGAGGTGCGCGCGCACGCCGAGCGCTTCCGCGCGTCGGACCATCCCGTCTCCGCCGCCGCCTTCTATTTGCGCGCCTGTCATTATTATCAGATGGGCGAGCGCTTCCGTACGCCGAAGGACCAGAAGGCACTCGACGTCTATCGCACCGCAGTCGATTGCTTTCACCGCTTTGCCGGGCTAACCGACGTGCAGATCGAGATCGTCGAGGTGCCGTTCGAAGGCAAGCACCTGCCGGGTTATTTCGTCCACGCCCGGAATGCGAAATCGGCGCGCACCCCGTGCGTCGTCTTTTTCGACGGTCTCGATGTCACCAAAGAGATCCAATACGTCGCCGGGGTGCCGGACCTGATCAGGCGCGGCATATCGGTGCTGGTGATGGATGGACCCGGCACCGGCGAGGCCATCCGTTTCCGCGGTCTCGTCCTGCGCCACGACTACGAGAAGGCGGGCAGCGCCTGCGTCGATTTCCTGGAGCGGCGCGCCGACGTCGACCCGAAACGGATCGGGATCGTCGCGATCAGCCTCGGTGGGTATTACGCACCGCGTTGCGCCGCGCTCGAACCGCGGTTTGCCGCCTGCATCGCCTGGGGTGCGATCTGGGACTATCACGCGGTATGGAAGCGGCGCGTCGAGGCGCAGTTCAAGGCGTCGCTCTCGGTGCCCGGCCATCACATCATGTGGATCGTGGGCGCGCCGACGCTCGACGATGCACTGAAACGGCTCGAGCCGTTCAGGCTCGACGGTGTCGTGCAGAAAATGCGCTGCCCGTTCCTGGTCGTGCACGGCGCGGACGATGAGCAGATCCCGCTGGCGGATGCGCAGGCCCTCTACGACGCCTGCGGCTCGCAGGACAAGACCCTGCGCGTGTTCACCGGTGACGAAGGCGGCGCGCAGCATTGCCAACGCGACTATCTTTCGCTCGGCTGCGCCACCATGTGGGACTGGTTCGAAGACAAGCTCGTTCGCGCATAACCGGGATCATTCGGCCCGCGCTGCATTTGCCGGTCGTCACGCGGTCCGCGCCGGCGCGATCGGGCCATGCGCTCGACGGCGCAGCTTACAAGGCGCGTAAGTCAGGCGGTGGCCACGATGATGGCGTCGCCTTCGGCGGTGAGGTTGACCTTGAGCCCGCAGGCACGGGCGAGCAGGCCGGCATAGAACGGCTGCACCGCATGCGCATCGACCGATCCATTCTCGGACGTGCCCTCGAGCAGAGCCGGCACCGCATGCGGGATGCGGGCGTTGAGGCCGGACGCCGCGATGCGGAATCCCATGTTTTCACCCTCGCCGAGCGGGTCGACCGTGAGGGTGCCGCCGCGCGGAATCGTCTGCCCGGCAATGATCAGCATGTTCAGCAGCAGCTTGACCCGATTCTTCGGCAGCAACGCGTTGGGCAGGTTCCAGATGAGCTTGGTCTTGTCATCCTCGATGAAGCCACGCGCCATGACTTGCGCGTTGCCGAGATCGATCTGGGCGTTGGCCGAGCCGGCGGCGCCGAAGGCCAGCCGGCAGAATTGCAGCCGCGCCGAGGCTGTTCTCGCGCTGCGCTTGATGAGGTCGAGCGCGAAGGTCTTGGTCTCCTCGTCGCTGTCTTTCTCCTCCAGCACCTCGAGGCCGTTGACGATGGCGCCCGCCGGGCTGATCAGGTCGTGGCAGACGCGCGAGCACAGGAGCGCGGCAAGATCGAGAGCGTCGAGAGCGACGGCTACGGACATGAGGACGTCTCCGGTGGGCGGGCGTCTGACAGACGGAACCGTGGTGCTTGAGGGCGATTCAGACATGGCAGCGGTGGGCCGGTGTGATACACCGCTGCTACTTAAACTGCCAAGACTCGGCTCAAGACGCGACCTGACAACACACACGACCTGACAAGACGCAAGCTGGCAAGGCTTGAACTTGCAGACCTGAGAGGAAACGGCTGGCCTTGCTGCCCGACGGAGATATCACAACGGTGGACGGTCGGCTGCTCGACGAGCTCACCACCGTCGTCTCGATGGCGTCGGCCGCCATCCTCGCCGCTTGCGCCCACTCGCTCGACACGCGGATCAAGGCCGACCTGTCGCCGGTCACCGCGGCCGACCGTGCCGCCGAGGCCGTGATCCTCGAAGGCCTCGGCCGTTTGCTTCCGGGCGCGTGCGTCGTGTCGGAAGAAGCCGCGGGCGAGGCGCCCCCCGCCAGCATTCCTGCGAGTTTCGTCTTGGTCGATCCGCTCGACGGGACCCGTGAGCTGGTGGCCGGGCGGGACGAATTCACCGTCAATGTTGCGGTCGTGACCGGCGGACGCCCGCGTCTCGGTATCGTCGCCGCCCCTGCGCAGGGGCTGGTGTGGCGCGGACTCGAGGGGCAAGGCGCCGAGCGGATGCGCTTGCCCCCAGGCGCACCGGCCCGAGCCGCCCAGGAACGCACCGCCATTCGCACCCGCCCGGCTCCGGGCGCGGGATTGGTCGCAATGATCAGCCGGTCGCACCTCGATCCGCAAACCGAGGCGTTCCTCGCCCGGCTTCCGATCGCCGAGCGCCGTGCATGCGGGTCGGCGGTCAAATTCTGTCGCCTCGCCGAAGGGGACGCCGATGTCTATCCTCGGCTCTCGACCACCTGCGAGTGGGACGTGGCAGCCGGTCACGCGGTGCTCGCGGCTGCGGGCGGGGCGGTGGTCACCGCCGAGGGAACACCGTTGCGCTACGGCCAAGGCGGCGAGAACTTCCGCATCCGCGCCTTCGTGGCCTGGGGTGATCCCTCGTTGCCGAAAGCCCTCGGGGTGTAAGCCCCCGCGACCCGCTCGACCGCGCCGTCCGGACGACGATCGGTCTAAGACTTCGTTAGCCCCGCCGCGGTCATAGTATTTTCGATGATGCGGCGATTCGGTTGCGGTTTGGCCGCAAAGCCGCGGTATCCCGTCCGTAACGGGTTCAGCGGAGTTACCTCTCGCAATTTCAGGAGCACTCGATGCGCGCCGTGTTGCGGACCATCGCTCTTTTCCTTCTCTTAGTCGGCCTGGGAGCCGGGCAGGTCGCGGCCCAGGGCAATCCTCCGCCGCAGGGCGGCCCGCCGGACGGCCCGCCGCCGCCGAACTATTCGCCGCCGCAGGGGAATCCGCCACCGCCGACCAGTCCTCCGCCGCCGCAGGCCAGGCCCAGCCCGCAAGGCCAGCACTACTCCTCGAATGAAGTCATCGACGCGGGCCACCGGTTCTTCGGCACCGTGTCACGCGGCCTGGCGCAGCTGGTCGAAAGGGCCGGGAGCCAATGGGGTCTGCCCAACGGCTACGTCCTCGGTCAGGAAGCCGGCGGCGCCGTGGTCGCGGGACTGCGTTACGGCGAGGGCGTGCTCTACACCAAGAATGCCGGCGACCTGCGGGTCTTTTGGCAAGGTCCTTCGCTCGGTTGGGACTTCGGCGGCGAAGGCGCGCGCACCATGATGCTCGTCTACAACCTGCCGGCCACCGAGGCGGTGTATCAGCGTTTCGTCGGCATTGACGGGTCGGCCTATTTCGTCGGCGGTTTGGGAATGACGGCATTGACCGCCAACAATATCGTGGTCGTGCCGATCCGCACCGGCGTCGGCTTGCGGCTGGGCGCCAATGTGGGTTACGTCAAATTCACGCCCACGGCCACATGGAACCCGTTCTGAGCCAGGGGCCCGGGGGCGGCCGAACCCGGCGCCTGTCGCGGCCCAGGACGGCTATCAGCGGCGCCGGACACGCATAGGTGCGTCGTCCTCGGATATGCCCGCACTGGTTTAATCCGCTCTCCCCCCACGCTGGCAGCGGCCGACGGGGCGTGCCATTCTGTCGCGTGCCGGGTGAGGCGGTTCAGGAGGAGTCATGATCGAACCGATCATGTACATCGGGATCGGGTTTCTGGTCGCGGGATTGCTCGTGATCGGCGTCATCCCGCTGGTGCACGCACGCGCCGTCCGTCTCACCATGCGTCGCCTGGAGGCGCTGACGCCCATTTCGAGAGCGGAGATCCAGGCGGACAAGGATCAACTGCGCGCCGAATTCGCAATGGCCATGAGCCGGCTCGAAATGAACGTCGAGCAGATGAAGGCAAAGACCACCAGCCAGGCCGCCGAGATCGGCAGGAAAAGCGAGGCGATCGGCCGGCTCAAATTCGAGCTCGGCGAAAAGACCGCGGAGGTGTTCGCGCTCGAAGCCAAGGAAAAGCAACTGGCCGATGACGTCCGCGCGCTTGAGAACGAGCTCGCCGCCAGAACGGCGACGTTACAGCAGACCGAAGGCGCGCTCGCAGCCACGCGGGCCGAGCTTTCCCAGATCACCGCCAATTTTCAACAGAGCTCGCTCTCGTCCGACACCCAGCGCACCGAGCTCGCCGCCGTGCGAGCGCAAGCCGCGCTCCTGCACGATCACGTCGGCGGTTACGACAAGGAAAACAAGGAGCTCCGGGATCGCCTGAGCAGCAAGACCGCCGAGGCCGAGGCGGCGCGACAGCAGCTTGCCGAGCAGCGCGGCCGGGCGGCCCAGCTGGGCACCCGAGTTGGGGAACTCGAGCGCCAGCTCACCGCGCAGACGACGGAAGCGGAGGCTTTGGGGCGCCGGGTCCAGGAACTCAGCACCCAGCTCGAGGAGCAGGCCCGTTTCCTGACGGATTATGAGAATGCGGCCGATCGATTGCGCGACCAGGCGATGACGGCGCAGGAGAGCGAGTCCAAGCTTCGCGCCGAACTCGCCGAGACGGAAAGCCGCTACCGCCTCGCGGTCGATACCGTGACCACCGAGAAGTCCCTGATCGAAAGCGAGCTCAAGCGCTCCCACGACGAACGCGCCAAGCTGCAGCGCGACATTGCGGCGATGAGGCGCGACGCGGAGAATGGCGGTGCGAGCGTGCGCAAGGAAAACGCCGTGCTGCGTGAGAGCATCAACGACGTTGCGGCCGAAGT
>DASSJW010000081.1:0-3085 GCA_035690995.1 Xanthobacteraceae bacterium | reverse complement strand
CCAGCGCGAGAGCGAGGCGTTCGATCAATTGTCGGGTGTCGAATCTCATGATCTTTACCTCCATCCACACTGCCATCAATAGCGACAGCGGTGACCCGGCGCTGTGATGGTCATCACGAAAAAGCCGCTTCATCGCGCGGGCCCCGTTGCGTGAGCATGGCCGCCGGTATCGTCACAAAACCGGACATCCCGCCGCGTGCAATTGGCCCGGCGCTTGCGGTCACTCGCGCTCGGACCTAGGGTTCTCCTCCCTGTCTTTGCCCCTCGCGATCGAGCGCTGGAAGAAATGGTGGGACTAGTGGTCCGATTCTAACATTCGCATCCCTTTCGGCGGGCTCATCTTGCGAATGTTAGAATCAAAGGACCGCTAGCAAATATAAGGTGCTAGCAGGCTGCTGAAAAAGTATCTTTGCGAAGCATTTGGGATGTGATTCCGTGCATATGCCTGATTCCTTTTTGTTGAGGGAAGCGATGCGCGGCGAAGATCGGCGATCGGAAGGTTTTTTCAGCTACGTGCGGTTGGAAACCCGCATTCCGGCGGATCATCCGTTGCGACCGGTTCGCGAGATTACTGACGAAGCGCTGCGGACATTGTCGCCGGCCTTCAGCCGTCTTTATTCCCGCGAAGGGCGGCCGTCGATCCCGCCGGAGCGGCTGTTGCGAGCGTTGCTGCTGCAGGCGTTCTACACGGTGCGTTCGGAACGACAGTTGATGGAGCAACTCGACTATAATCTGCTGTTCCGATGGTTCGTCGGGCTGTCGGCGGACGATCCGGTATGGGATGCGACCGTGTTCTGCAAGAACCGGGATCGCCTGCTCGATGGGGATATCGCCACCAAGTTCTTTGCGAGCGTGCTGAACCTGCCGCGAGTTCGCGAGCTGCTTTCGAGCGAGCACTTCTCGGTCGACGGCACGCTGATCGAGGCCTGGGCCAGCATGAAGAGCTTCGTGCCGAAGGATGGCGGCAATCCAGCCGCGGGGAAGGACGATAGCGAGGGCGGCGGGCGCAATGCCGAGCGCGACTTCCATGGCGAGAAGCGCAAGAACGACACGCATTCCTCGACCACCGACCCCGACGCCCGCCTGTTCCGCAAAGGCGCCGGCAAGGAGGCGAAGCTCTGCCACATGGGGCATCTGCTGATGGAGAACCGCAACGGGCTCATCGTCGATGCGCGTTTGACAGAGGCCAACGGCACCGCCGAGCGCACCACCGCGCTCGAGATGATCGAGGACAACGCCAAACCGGGGAGCACGGTGGGCGGCGACAAGAACTATGACACTGCCGAATTCGTCGCCGGCTGTCGCGAGCGCGGCTGCACGCCGCATGTCTCGCAGAATGACACGAACCGCCGCTCGGCGATCGATGCGCGCACGACCCGCCATCCCGGCTATCGCATCAGCATGATCAAGCGCAAGCGGATCGAAGAACCGTTCGGGTGGATGAAGACGACCGGTGGTCTGCGCAAGACCCGCCATCGCGGCCGTGACCTGGTCGAATGGTTCTTCGTGCTGACCGCCACTGCCTACAATCTTGTTCGCATCCCAACGCTTCTGGCCGCAATGGGATGAGTTTGTCTGGAGTGCCGAAAATGAGGCAAAACCATACCAAATACCGCGCTTGCAGCGCAGGTCGCACCCTGTCGACCCCATCGGCAAGAGCCGAAACCTCGAGAAAATCGGCTTCACAACAAACTTTTTCAGCAGCCTGCTAGTGGCGTTGAGCGTGACCAACCCGAAGTCTCCGCCGAGCGACCATGATGATCACTGATCTGCGCCCGATGTCCTCGGCTCCCCTCGATGGAACGCCAGTCCGATTGTTCGTCTGCGCCGGGTCCGCGATTGCCTCCTTTTGGACTGTGGAACGCTGCCAAGACGCCTTCGGAGATGGCGACTATCGTGGGGGCTGGTTTTTGCTCGATGACGACGTAGTCGAGGTGGAAGACCCAATAGGATGGGAGCCACTCATCGCGGCAGCGATTCCACATGAGACGGTGCTCCTAACGGCGCAGCCTTTCCTGCCCTGACGGTCCAGCAACAAGATCGGGAACTTGGGGCGCATCGGGTCGTGGCTTGATGTCTGATCGGACCGCGAGGCGGTGATCCGAACCGGAGGACCGACCATGCTCACCGCCATGACGGAAGAGGACTGGACGATTGTTTTGCAAGTGTTCGACGCATCGCGGTCGCGCCGCGGCGACAAGGGCCGGGACGATCGGAGGTTTCTCGAGGCCTTGCACTATTTCGTGGTTCACAACATCACCTGGCGGGCTCCTCCGGAGAAATTAGGACACTGGAACAGCGTCTGGAAACGGTTCTGGCGATTAAGCCGAACCGGGACTTTCGAAGCCTTCTTCGATGCGCTGGCGGCGATGAGCGAGACGGCGCATCTGGTGCAGATGTTCGACTCCACCGTGGTGCGCGCGCATGTTTCGGCGGCCGGCGCAAAAGGGGGCAAAACGACCAAGCGCTCGGCCGTTCGCGCGGCGGTTTCTCGACGAAAATCCACCTAAAGGTTGATCTCGGTGGCCTGCCGTTGGCCTTTCATTTGACTGGCGGCGAAGCCAGCGACAGTCGCAACTTCGGGATTCTTCTCGATCTCGGACCCGACATCGCGCCCCGCGCTGCCCTCGCGGTGCAGCGAGAGGAACATATCTCGTAGAAATGCTGCGCTCAGCTCGAACGTCCTGGCAGTATAAAGCCCCAACCGCGGGCAAGAACGCGGCTGGGGCTCCTGTCGTCCGATGTCGGGACCATCCCGACGTGCTATCGTTGCGCGCGGACAGTTAGCGATTGGTAAAGAAAAAGCCCCGCGGTGAGGCGGGGGTAGTTGCTTGCGAAGCGCCGCGGCGCCGCATCAATAAGCGCCGTCTGGCCCGAAGCGGTAGTTCAAGCCGATCTTAGCGGTATGGATACCCTGGAAGTCATGGTTGAAGCAGAATGGTCCGCCGCCGACGACCACGCCAGTTGCAAGCGTCGCGTTGCTGCAAGACGTTTCGGTATGGAGGTCGCCCAATCCGACGAACATGTATTCGGCCTTAACGCTCCAGTTGCCCGCGAATGCCCATTCGATGCCGCCACCCACTGT
>DASSJW010000080.1:0-4678 GCA_035690995.1 Xanthobacteraceae bacterium | reverse complement strand
CGATGACGGGCACGACACGTTCGAGCGAAGGATTGGATGTCCGCCGGCGGAAGCTTTTGTTCCGCTCCTGGCACCGCGGGATGCGGGAAATGGACTTGATCATGGGCCGCTTCGCCGACGCAGCGGTTGCGCAATTGACTCCGGCGGAGCTCGCCGACTTCGAGCAACTCATGGAGGTGCCGGACCGCGAGCTGCTGGCTTGGGTCACGGGTGAAGCCGCGGTGCCGGCGGACCACGACACCGCGCTGTTCCGCCGGCTCCGTGATTTCAACCACCGTCGTGAGCGCACGAGATAAGCATGGCGCGCACCCCGGCCGCAGCCCTGACCCCCGGCCGCCCGCTCACGCTCGCGGGCGTGGCGGACGGCGCCGAGGGACTTGTTGTTTCGGATCTGGCCCGTGCCGTCGCGGCCCGTGCCCACGCACCGGCAACGAGCCTTGTCGTCGTCTGCCGCGACGGACAGCGGATGGCCGCGCTGGCGCGCGGGCTCGGCTTCTTCGCGCCTGACCTCGTTATTGAGCAGTTTCCCGCCTGGGACTGTCTGCCGTATGACCGGGTCTCGCCGCATGCGGCCTTCGTCGCCCAGCGCATGACCGCGCTGTCACGACTGGTGCGGGTCAAGGGCCGCGGCCGCCCGTCGCTCTTGCTCACCACCGTCAACGCCATCCTTCAGCGCGTGCCCGCAAGGGACTTCGTTGCCAGGCAATCGCTTTCAGTCTCGCCCGGCAACATGCTCGCGATGGACGGCATCACCCGTTGGCTCGAGCTCAACGGCTTCGTGCGCGCCTCGACCGTGCGCGAGCCCGGCGACTACGCGGTTCGCGGCGGCATCATCGATCTCTATCCGCCGGGTATGGCCGAACCGGTACGGCTCGATTTTTTCGGCGACACGCTGGAAACGATCCGAAGCTTCGATCCCGAAAGCCAGCGGACCACGGATCAACTGCGGGCCCTCGATCTCGTGCCTGTCTCCGAATTCCAACTCACGACCGAGACCATCCGGCGCTTCCGACTGGGCTATGTCGACGCGTTTGGCGCCCCGGCGCCCGACGACCTCCTTTATCACGCCGTGAGTGAAGGGCGCCGTCACCCCGGCATGGAGCACTGGCTGCCGCTCTTTCAGGACCGGCTCGACACGCTGCTGGATTACGTGCCGGGCTCGCCGGTTGTGCTGGAGCCGCTTGTCGAGGACGCGGCCCGATCGCGTCTGGCGCAGATCAAGGACTATTACGACGCGCGGCAGCAGGCGTTGACGCAGCGCGGATCGGGGCCGCCCTACAGGCCGCTACCGCCGGACCGGCTTTATCTCGCCGAAACCGAATGGCGCGAGCGGCTCGATAACGTGGCGCTGGCGCTGCTCACCCCGTTCACGGTCCCGGAAGGGCAGGGGCAGGTGATCGATGCGGGGACCAAGCAAGGACGCAACTTTGCCGCCGAGCGCGCCGAGCCGGGCGGCAACGTCTTCGAAGCGGTGAGCAGGCACGTTACCGCGCTGCAGGCCAGCGGGAAGCGCGTCATCATTGCGCTGTGGAGCGAAGGCGCGCGCGAGCGCATGAGCCACGTGCTCGCCGACCACGCGCTCGCCAATCTGACGCCGGTCCGGTCGTGGCAGGAAACGCTGACACTTCCCAAGCCGGAGGTCGCGCTGGCTGTGCTTGGACTCGAAAGCGGCTTCGAGAGCGTCCAGGCCGCCGTCATTGGCGAGCAGGACATTCTGGGCGACCGACTGGTGCGCCCGCGGCGCGGCTCGCAGCGAGCGGAGAACTTCATCGCGGAGGTGACGAGCCTCTCGGCCGGCGACCTGGTCGTGCACGTCGATCATGGGATCGGCCGTTTCGTCGGCCTGCGTGCGATCGAAGCAGCCGGCGCGCCTCACGATTGTCTCGAAATTCACTATGCGGGTGGCGACAAGCTGTTCCTCCCGGTCGAAAATATCGAGCTGCTCTCTCGCTACGGCTCGGAAGAGACCCAGGTCGAGCTCGACCGGCTGGGCGGCGGCGCTTGGCAGGCGCGCAAGGCGCGCATGAAGAGCCGCATCCGCGAGATCGCCAATGAGTTGATCAAGATCGCGGCCGAACGGCAGTTGCGGGAGGCGCCCCGCCTGAGGGTAGAAGCCGGGGCGTATGATGAGTTCTGCGCCGGTTTTCCCTACGAGGAAACCGATGACCAGCAGGCCGCGATCGACAAGGTTCTGGACGAGCTCGCCGCCGGCCGGCCGATGGACCGACTGATCTGCGGCGACGTGGGTTTCGGCAAGACCGAGGTGGCACTGCGCGCGGCCTTCGTTGCCGCCATGAGCGGTAAGCAGGTCGCAGTAATCGTCCCGACCACGTTGCTCGCCCGCCAGCACACGAAGACCTTTACCGAGCGCTTCCACGGTTTCCCGGTGAAGATTGCACAGGCCTCGCGGCTCGTGTCCGGCAAGGACCTGGCTCGTGTTAAGAAGGGCATTGCGGAAGGGGACATCGATATCGTCGTCGGCACCCATGCGTTGCTCGGCAAAACGATCAAGTTCAAGGATCTCGGTCTCCTGATCGTGGACGAGGAGCAGCATTTCGGCGTCGCCCACAAGGAAAGGCTCAAACAGTTCCGCGCCGAGGTGCATGTGATCACTCTCACCGCGACCCCGATCCCGCGGACCTTGCAGCTTGCGCTTTCCGGCGTCCGCGATCTTTCGATCATTGCCTCTCCCCCGATCGATCGGCTCGCGGTGCGTACTTTCGTGGCGCCGTTCGATCCCCTGATCGTGCGCGAGGCGTTGTTGCGCGAACGTTATCGCGGCGGCCAGGCTTTCTATGTCTGTCCGCGCATCGAAGATCTCGCCGGCGCAAAGGATTTTCTTGACAAGCACGTTCCCGAGATGCGCGTTGCCGTCGCCCATGGCCAGATGCCTTCAACCGTGCTCGAAGACATCATGTCTGCGTTCTACGACGGAAAATACGACGTGCTGTTATCCACGGCCATCGTTGAATCCGGCCTCGACATCCCGACCGCGAATACCTTGATTGTGCATCGCGCCGACCGCTTCGGGCTGTCCCAGCTCTATCAGCTGCGCGGTCGCGTGGGACGCTCGAAGGTGCGCGCCTATTCGTTGTTCACGTTGCCCGCCGTGGGCAACATCACGCCACAGGCGGAGCGGCGGCTGACGGTGCTGCAGTCGCTCGATACACTCGGCGCCGGCTTCCAGCTCGCCTCCCACGACCTCGATATCCGCGGTGCCGGCAACCTCCTGGGAGAAGAGCAGTCCGGTCACATCAAGGAGGTTGGGTTCGAACTCTATCAGCAGATGCTCGAGGAGGCGGTCGCGAGCCTTAAGGCCGGTATCACCGCTCCGGTCGCCGACAAGTGGTCGCCGCAAATTACCATTGGGACACCGGTGATGATCCCTGAGGAATATGTGGCCGACCTGCCGGTCCGCCTCGGGCTTTATCGCCGGCTTTCCGAGATCGAAGACGAGCGTGAGATCGACGCCTTTGGTGCCGAACTGGTCGACCGTTTCGGCCCGTTGCCAGAGGAAGTCGAGCATCTGCTCCAGATCGTTGCGATCAAATCGCTCTGCCGTCAGGCGAACGTGGAGAAGATCGAGACCGGACCGAAGGGCGCCGTGGTATCATTCTGCGACAATACCTTTGCCAATCCTGACCGGCTCGTCGCTTTCATCCGCGATCAAGGCCCGGGGGCGCGCGTCCGCCCCGACATGAAGGTTGTGTTCTTCGACGACTGGGAGGATCCCAAGGCGCGCCTGCGCGGAACCTCGGCCATCCTGCGCAACTTGGTGGCGCTTGCGCAACCGGCAAAGGCCGCCTGAAGAACGGGACAAATATCGGTGGATCACACGGCACGGCTGCAATCGGCGCCATCCCCGATCCTGAATCAGTGGCGCGCCGTTGTGGTCGCAGCGGCGACCATGTTGCTGCTCTTCGCCGTGCCGGCCTTGGCCCACACCGGCAGCAGCACCGGCGGTTTCATTGGCGGTTTCGCCCACCCGCTGTTCGGGCCGGATCACGTCGTCGCCATGGTGGCGGTTGGCCTGTGGGGCGCCTTTCTCGGGCCGCCTGCGATCTGGCTTTTGCCGATCGTGTTTCCGCTGGTGATGGCGTTCGGGGGTGTCATCGGAATTCTTGGCGTGCCGCTGCCTGGTGTGGAGACCGCCATCGCGTTATCCGCCGTCGTGCTCGGCACGATGGTGGCGCTGGCGGCACGGCCGCCGCTGTGGGTCGCGGCACTGATTGTAGGCGCCTTTGCGATCTTCCACGGCCATGCCCATGGCGCCGAGCTCCCACCCGGGGCAGACGTCGTCGCCTATTCCGTCGGCTTCGTGGTCGCAACGGGATTGCTGCACCTCACCGGTATTGCCATTGGTCTGCTCGCACGATGGCGCGCAGGCCGGATCGCCGTGCGCACGGCCGGTGGTGCCATTGCGTTGGCCGGCGTTGCCTTCTTGAGCGGACTGGGATGAGCGGCTTTGGCGCCGGAGTGCTGCACCCCCTGGTGCTCCCGGCACATGTCCTTGCACTGCTGGCCCTGGGCTTGCTCATCGGCCAGCAAACGGCCGGCCGGCGGATCGTGTCCTGCGCCGCGTTCGTCATTGGACTTGCCGCGGGTCTGACGGCCATCGCGTTCGGCGTCGGACAGACACCCGCCGCCGACGCCCTGCTTGCCACGGCATTCGCGAGCG
>DASSJW010000079.1:0-3598 GCA_035690995.1 Xanthobacteraceae bacterium | reverse complement strand
AGGCCTTTCGCCTGCTCCTCCGGCGTCGACGCCATTTCGACCGCGAAGACGTGGACGCCGCTCTTGCTGGCGATTTCGAGCGGCTGCAGTTCGGCCGCGTCGAGCGAACCGTCATGGCCGAGCGGCAGGATCAGGAGCGAGAACGCGGCGAGAACAACGAGCAGGAAGCGACGCATGGACCAGGGCCTCGATATTGGGACCCCGTTTATAGCAGAGTTGGTGCCGCGCTTGTCGCGCACGGCCCTCGTAAATTTACGTGGTGGTCGCCGCGTCGATGGTGATGTGTCGGCTGCGTTAGTGCGAGGCCGGACCGTGCGGCGCGCCTTCCGGGCGGACCTCGGCGGCCATCAATCCCTTCGGCCCGGGCCCAAAGCGCACCAGGACGTATTGCCCCGGCCGCAACTCGGTCAGCCCGAAGCGGCGCAACGTTTCCATGTGGACGAAAATATCGGCCGTGCCGTCGCCGCGCGTGAGGAAGCCGAACCCGCGCAGGCGATTGAACCACTTCACCTGCGCTCGTTCGAGGCCGCTGGTCGCCGTCACGGTGACGTGGGTGCGCGGCGGCGGCATCTGCGCCGGATGCACCGCCGTCGATTCGTCCATGGAGACGACGCGGAAGGCTTGCAGGCCGCGCGCGCGCTGCAGCACCTCGACCACCACCCGCGCCCCTTCATAGGCGACCTGGAAGCCGTCGCGGCGCAGGCACGTCACGTGCAGGAGAATGTCGGGCATCCCGTTATCAGGAACGATGAAACCGTAGCCCTTGGAGACGTCGAACCATTTGATGACGCCGGTGAGCTCGATGACGCTCGCCGTCTCGTCGCCGATCTCGCCGCCAGAGCCGCGGTCGATCCCCAAACCGCCGCCCGGCCCCTTCGGTCCAATTCCGTCCGACGTCATGACGCCCCAACGCCGCCGCTCAGTCCAGGCGCCTCTTGCGTGCGCTTCGAATCTTGGCCGCTACGAAGATATCATTCGGCTGCGAAGGGGAAAGGCCAAAATGCATTCAAAGCTCAAAAGAGGTGGATGACTGTGTACATCTTTCAACACTGGCCGCTCAGTGGACTCAGTGGACAATGAAGGGAGAAAGCACCGTTCCAATGTCATCGCGCACGACAAGGTCGGCAATTTCATCGAATTCGGTCGCCTCGCGATTGATAATCACCAAACGGGCGCCGTTTCGTTTGGCCAGCAGGGGAAATCCGGCGGCAGGCCAGACCACCAGCGAAGAGCCGACCGCGAGAAAAAGATCACAGTCAAGAGTCAGCTGCTCGGCCCGGCGCATTTCTTGCTCCGGCATCGCCTGTCCGAAGGAGATCGTCGCTGTCTTGATGTGGCCGCCGCAGTCCGGGCAATCCGGCGCGCGTTCATTCGCATCGGTGAATTGCTGCCGCACCCACGACAATTCGAAGCGCTTCGCGCAAGCGAGACATATGGCGTAACTATTGTTGCCATGCAGCTCGATCACATGCTCTTGAGAAATCCCTGAGGTTTGATGCAGATTATCGATGTTCTGGGTAATCACCCCCGGCGCCTTGCGGGTGCGATAGAGGCTCGCGAGCGCAAGGTGCCCGCGCCCGGGGCGCGCGGCGGAAAAATAGGCGTCCATGGCAAACCGCCGGCGCCAGGCCTCGTTTCGCATATCCTGGCTGGCGAGGAACTCATCGAACGGGATCGGCCGGTTCTTGGTCCAGAGCCCGCCCGGCGAGCGGAAGTCGGGAATGCCGCATTCGGTCGAAATTCCCGCGCCGGTGAACGGAACAATGACGCGCGCCTCATCCACCAGCTCCTGCAGGTGATCGATGGCGGTCTCCAGATCCGGCGCGATCATGTATGCTTTCCCTCATCCCGCTTTTTTTGCCAGGCGATGCAAAGAGGTCACACATGAGATATCTGCACACCATGCTGCGCGTGCGCAACCTCGATCAAGCGCTCGACTTCTACTGCAACAAGCTCGGCCTCAAGGAGGAGCGCCGGCGGGTCGACGAGAAGAACCGTTACACGCTCGTGTTCCTTGCCGCGCCCGAGGATGAAACGCGGGTCGAAGAGAGCAAGCGCAACGGCCGCGACGCACCATTGATCGAGCTCACCTACAACTGGGACAGCGAGGACTACGGCGAGGCGCGTTACTTCGGCCACCTCGCCTACGAGGTCGACGATATTTATGCGCTATGCGAGAAGCTGATGAAGGCCGGCGTGACGATCAACCGTCCGCCCCGCGACGGCGTGATGGCGTTCGTGCGCTCGCCCGACAAGCACTCGATCGAGCTGTTGCAGAAGGGCGCCCCGCTGCCGCCCAAGGAGCCGTGGGCCTCCATGCCGAACACCGGGAAATGGTGACCTCCCACCCGGCCTCGTTGCGCCTGCCGCTTCCTTGCCGCAGGTGGAAAACGGCTCTATATGTCGCCGCGCCTCAAGCGCCCTTCGTCTAGCGGTCTAGGACGCCGCCCTTTCACGGCGGAAACACGGGTTCGATTCCCGTAGGGCGCGCCACGGCTGCCCCGCACGAGCAAACGCCCGTCGGGCTGAAGCGATCGCGCGATCGCACTCTGGGACGGCCGATCGGCCCGTAGGGAAAAATCTCCTCGATGACTTCGCCACGGCGCGTGCCGATCTTCGACGGCCATAATGACGTTCTGCTGCGGCTTCACCTGCGCGGCGGCGAGGATCCCATCCGTGCCTTTCTCGAAGGCGGCGAAAAGGGCCATCTCGATCTTCAAATGGCCCGCCGCGGAGGTTTCGCAGGAGGATTGTTCGCGGTCTTCGCCCCCTCGCCCCGGATATCGGCCGGCAGCGACGCAGTCGCGGCCGGCGCGCCTTCCCAAGGGGGCGGTGGTGACGCCCTGCCGACAGCTGTCCTGGAAACGCTCCCCGCCCGAAACACCGTGCTCAGCATGGTCTCGCTTCTCCTCCGCATCGAGAGAGAGTCTCAGGGGCGCGTTCGCATCTGCCGGGATGTCGACGATATCCAAGAGAGCGTGGACCACGCCGCATTGGCTGCCGTCCTTCATCTGGAAGGCGCGGAAGCGATCGACCCGGACTTCGAACTCCTGGACGTCTTGTATGGAGCCGGACTTCGCTCGATCGGTCCCCTGTGGAGTCGACCGAATGCGTTTGGGCATGGGGTGCCATTCCTCTGCCCCTCATCGCCCGATACCGGACCGGGCCTGACTGCCCTCGGCAAGGAACTGGTGGGTGCCTGCAACCGATTGAAGATCCTGGTGGACCTGTCGCATCTCAACGAACGCGGATTTTGGGACGTCGCCGCCATCAGCGATGCGCCCCTGGTCGCGACGCACTCGAACGCGCATGCCTTGAGCCCGCATGCGCGAAATCTCACCGACAAGCAATTGGCGGCCATCGGTGAAACGGGCGGCCTCGTTGGGATCAACTTCGCTACCAGCTTTCTTCGTTCGGATGGCCGCGCCGACGCGGACACACCCGCCGAGCTGGTGGTTGATCACCTCGAGCACGTCCTCAAATATGTCGGCGAGGACGGTGTCGGCCTTGGATCCGATTTCGACGGCGCCAGGATCCCCGCAGGCATCGGGAATGCGGCCGGACTGCAAACTCTCGTCGAGGTCATGCGTGCGCGCCA
>DASSJW010000078.1:0-3424 GCA_035690995.1 Xanthobacteraceae bacterium | reverse complement strand
CGACGAGCGCGAGGATCTGGCGCGATTCATCCTGCGCATCAAGCACCAGCTCGGCATCACCATGATCTGGATCGAGCACGACCTGCAGATGGTGGCCGATCTCGCCGGCCGCATCCACGTGCTGGATTACGGGCGAACGCTGGCGGAGGGCGCGCCGGTCGAAGTCCTAAAGGATCCCCGCGTCATTGCGGCCTATATCGGCACCGTCGCGCCCATGGCCTAGACATTCCGCCTGACTGCCCCGCTTGCGCCGAAATCTTGAGATGTCTTGTGCGATGACCGGTCATGATGTCCTGCAGATCAAAACCGCCCAAGACCAGGAAGCTCGATCAGCCTCAGCGGCGACCGATCACGCGACGATAATGCAATCACCTTCTCACAGATGGGTCGGCCCTCTATCCCGCCGAGCAACGGTCGGCCTTGGCCTGTCCGCGGCGATATTCAGCTTCTCTCCAATCGGAAGGATGATTGCTCAGGTTCGCGCGCCCGACGAGTTGCATGCCCGGTTCCTTCGGTGGTCCCGGACTGCGACCGGCTTCGCGGATCTTTCAAGCGGTGCCGCCCGAACTTGCATGGAGCTGCTTTTGCGCTCCGGCGTCACGCTTGAGAACCTGCTTGATCTCGAAGCGGACGCCTATCGCGGCACACCGTTTGAAAAGAGCCTGCTCGACGCCTGGTACACCGGTGTGTTCAAGCCGGATGGATCGTCCGACATACGAAGCTTCGACACGACATTGATGAGGCGAGCGGCCGGAGTGGATCCCCCGCCGAGCACTTGCAGTGGTGGCCCTGAGAGCTGGGCATCTCCGCCGTCCAACATCTGACGGGAATCCCCTTGGCCGAGCAAAGCGATGTGCTGATTGTGGGCGCCGGCGTTGCCGGTGCGTTGATGGCCTGGCGCTTGGCCTCCGCCGGGGCGCGGGTGACCGTCGTCGAGGCCGGCCCCCATGTTGATCGCGGCGCCGCTCTGCAACGATTCGAGCGAGCGGCCGTGCGGGTGCCGGAGGCACCTTACCCGATGGCCCCCTACGCCGAGAGCCCGGCCACGATCGGCGATAGCTACATCCGGCAAGATGGGCCGGATCCGTTTCGCAGCACTTATTTGCGGCAGGTCGGCGGGACCACGTGGCATTGGCTCGGCACGGCGCTCCGTCTCCTGCCTTCCGACCTGGAACTGCAAAGCCGCTATGGTGTCGGCGCCGATTGGCCCCTGCACTACTCGGATCTTGCAACATGGTACGACGTAGCTGAATCCGAGCTCGGCGTGTCCGGCCACGACGATGACATGTTCGGACCCCCACGCCAGACGCCATATCCAATGCCGGGCTTGCCGGCTGCACTTGGCGATCGGTTGATGGCGCAGAGTGCCGGCAGGTTGGGGTTCAAGGTCCGGGTCTCGCCGCAAGCTCGCAATTCGCAGCCCTTTGACGGACGGCCGGCGTGTTGCGCCAGTTCGTCGTGCATTCCGATTTGTCCGGTGCAGGCCAAGTACGATGCGACCGTACATGTGCGAAAGGCAGAGGCCGCCGGCGCCCGCATCCTTTCTGAGTCCGTCGCCGTGCGCGTGGATGTAGGACCTGACGGTCGCGTGACCGGCCTCTTGATCCGCAAGCCGGACCGCAGCGAGACTTGGCTGGAAACGCGCCATCTCGTCATCGCGGCCCACGCGATCGAAGGGCCGAAGCTGCTGCTCATGTCCCGGAGCGAGCGCTTTCCCAAGGGTGTTGCGAACAGCTCTGACGCGGTGGGGCGGTACCTGATGGACCATCCTGTCCAACTCACCAAGGCGCTTGCACCGGTGCCGGTGTGGCCGCGCCGGGGACCGCAGGAGGTGAGCGCAATCCACGAACTGCGCGACGGCGATCACCGCCGGCATCATGGTGCGTTCCTCATGAACATCGGCAATCAGGGCTGGGAATGGGCGGGGCCCAACCTTGCGGCGCTGGCGAAGGGTTTTGTCGATGCCGGGCTCTCGGGGTCAGAGCTCTTGAACGCGGTGCGATCGCACGCGTCCAGGGAGATGACACTGGTGGCACTCACCGAGCAATTGCCCGATCCCGACAACAGGATAACGCCTGACTTTGACCGGCGTGACCCGATCGGCGTACCAAAGCCGCGCGTATTCTTCCGATTGGATCCTTACACCGCGACCGCTTTGGCGGCGGCTCGCAAAACGCACGAGCAGCTGTTTCGTGCCATCAGCGCGACCGACATTGGACATCTTCCCCATGCGGAAGGCGCCGGGCACATCATGGGCACCACCCGCATGGGAGCGGACCGCGGAAAATCGGTGGCGAATGCGGAGGGTCAAAGCCACGACCACCCTAATCTGTGGTTCGCCGGCTCATCACTTTTTCCGACATCGGGTACCGTCAACCCAACCTTGACCATTGCGGCCCTCGCGCTGCGGACAGCCGAGGCGATCAAGAAGGCCATGAGGCAGTAGGGCAGCTGCTGCGGACAGTCGCGCCGGCCAAGTGCAGGGGATCGCCGGCAGCGAAACCCTAACCCTCTATTTGCGCCGGCTAAAAAGCCCGAGCGCGGACAAGCATCGGCTACTTGCGCGTACCGGCGCCGTCAGGCGCCAGCTGATCGATGCCAGCATGGCGTCGAGCTGGATGCGCTGCTGCTCGTTCTTGGCTTTGACCTCGGCCAGTTGTCTGGCTGCGAGCTCTTCGAGTTGGGCCCGCGCTCGTTCGCCCTCCGCCGCCTGGAGCTCGAGGGCGTTCTGCAGCCGCCGATTCTCTTCCGCGCTCGCATTGAGGTCAGCCTTCAAACCTAAAGCCCCCTCCAAAGTACCGCCGTCGTATTCACCGACCCATCCATCGACCGGGTGCTTGTCCATCAGCGCCCGCAGCACCGATCCTTTTGGCGCAAGACAGGCTTTGTGGACACCGCAATGAACGAGCATGGAATTCCACACATGGAGGAACAGCGACGATTCGATCTGGGGCGCCAGAACGGCCGCTTGCGAGGGACGCAAGGCGTCCAATGCCTGGCTGTAGTGGATGGGATAGCAGACCGAAGCTGGGACAGCCCGCTCGAGGCAGCCCAATTCCTCCAGCACGCGCGTCAGCATGCGCGGCCCGGTATCGCCCCATTTGACCGCGCGTCCGAGCTTCATCGTCTGCTCCAGACAGCGCAGCATGACTGGGTGGCCTGGCTCGAAATACATGGTCCCGCAGGCAACGAAGTCCGCGTCCTGCCGCGCATAAAACTCCTCGACGGCGGGAATGCGGTCGGTAAGGCACACGACGTCGGTGTCAATCCACCAGCCCCCCTTTTCGGCGAGAAGCCTGTATCTGAAATGGTTCGAGAACGCCGATGGCGATCCCTTGCCGAAGCCTTCCGCCTGATAGACGAAGACCTCGTTTCGACTGATGAGCTCGGCGGCGTCGCAGACCCGCACTCCGGCCGGAACAAC
>DASSJW010000077.1:0-7980 GCA_035690995.1 Xanthobacteraceae bacterium | reverse complement strand
CAGTCCGACGCTCTGACGCCGGATGATTCGAGGTTGAACACCGCGGAGACTACGTCACCTCAATCCTACCGCTCCCGCGACGGCACCGCGGAATCGAACCACGGATAGGCTGTGAATAGAAAGAATGGTGCCCAGGGGCGGAATTGAACCACCGACACCTGCATTTTCAGTGCAGTGCTCTACCAACTGAGCTACCTGGGCGCCGCGCCCGCCCGGATGGCGGACGAAGGAGAGCGCGGGCGGTTATAAAGGCTCGATTCCGGGCTGTCCAGACGAGCGGCCGCGCAGGAAAACCGCGCCGCAGGCCGAACCTTCCGGCGCATTCGCCGTTGTTTCCGTGCGACAATTGGGGACACGGTTCGGATGCGCGCTCGGGTCATCTCTCTCGCCTCGTGCCTTCTCGGCGTGCTGCTTTCGGCCGGCGCGACCCACGCCCAGGACCGCGCGGACTGCGCGCCCCTTCCGCCTTCGCCGGCGTGTCCGATCCGCAGGCGCGCTCCCGGGCGCTGTTCACCGAGGCCGCCAAGGTGATCATGAATCCGCGCTGCATGAACTGCCATCCGGCGAGCGACCGCCCGACCCAGGGCAACGACATGCATCCCCATGCGCCTCCGGTCACGCGCGGCGCCGACGGCGGCGGTGTGCCCGGCAATACCTGCAGCGCCTGCCACATGGACCGCAACGTCCCGATTTTCGCCGGCCAGCAGACATCGTTCCAAAGCATGCCGGGGCATGCACGCTGGGGCCTGGCGCCGGTCGAGATGGCGTGGGAGGGCAAATCGATGGGCGAGATCTGCCGTCAGATCAAGGACCCGCAGCGCAACGGCGGCCGCAATCTCGCGTTGCTGCACGAGCATCTGGCGCACGACGATCTCGTCGGCTGGGCCTGGAAGCCGGGGCCCGGCCGCGACCCCGCGCCCGGCACCCAGGAGCAACTGGGCGAACTGGTCCGGGCCTGGATCGACAGCGGCGCCGAGTGTCCGTAGCGCATTCTCGAGCTGGTTGGAGTCGGCGTTTCACATCCACCGACGTCACCCGCGGCTTGACCCGCGGGTCCATCGATTCTTCGGGATAAGTGTGACAGGCGCGGGCCGACCGGAGCAGCGCGCGTTTATGTCGATGACCAGAGCGAGTGGTAGGGTGGGCAAAGGCGCGGACACGCAGGAACTCTCGCCGAGCGTACAGCGCAGCGCCGTGCCCACGCGTCATATCGCGACAACATTTCTCCGCGTAGGCACGGCGCACGCGCAAGCGTTCAGTTCTGTGTGTCGGGACGGAGTGCGCCTTTGCCCACCCTACGCCGCTCACCGAGCTTGTGGCACTAAGACGCCTCGCCGTCCTGGCGCGCGCCGTCTTCGTCCTCGTCTTCCTTGCCGGCCACCACATAGGCCCCCGTGAACCAGCGGTTGAGATCGACATCGGCGCAGCGCTTGCTGCAGAACGGCCGGAACTTGTCCACGACCGGCTTGCGGCAGATCGGACAGGAGGCGGTGCGGGGACTGTCGGCGCGCTCGGACATGTTCTCGATATGGTGACCGCTTGCGTGAGCGCCAAGGTTCACACGATCGGGCGTTCGACGCTCAGGCACTATACGGCATTGAGCCAGCCCGCGCGGATCGGATAGCCCTCACCGGCCAACAGCGTGGTCACCTCGTACAACGGAAGTCCGACCACGCTGCTGTAGGAACCCACGATCTTGACGATGAAGCTGCCGGCGATCCCCTGCGCGGCATATCCGCCGGCCTTGCCGCGCCATTCGCCGGAGGCGAGGTAGGCTTCGATGTCGTCCTGCGACAGGCGCTTGAACCGCACGCGGGTCTCCACCAGGCGCTGGCGATAGGCCTCGTTCGGCGTCACCAGGCAGACCGCGGTGTGGACGCGGTGATTGCGCCCCGACAGGAGGCGCAGGCATTGGGCCGCCTCGTCGATCAGTTCGGGCGTCGGCAGGATGCGCCGGCCGACCGCGACCACGGTGTCGGCGGCGAGGATGTAAGAGCCGCTGAGCTCTTCGTCGGCGCGCAGGTGCTCGAGCGCGGTCTCGGCCTTGGCGCGCGCCAGCCGATTGGCGCAGGCGCGCGGCAGCTCTCCCCGCTTCGGAGTCTCGTCGACATTGGTGGGGCGCAGCCCGTCGGGCTCGATACCGGCCTGATTGAGGAGCGTGACACGGCGAGGCGAGCCGGACGCGAGGACGAGCTTCGGCCGGCCTATCATTTCTGTTTGCGCAACGTCTGCATGGAGCGGACCGTGGAGCTGGAGAAAGCGCGCTTATTTGAATCGGTAGGTGATACGACCTTTGGTGAGATCGTAGGGAGTCATCTCGACCAGGACCTTGTCGCCGGCAAGGACGCGGATGCGGTTCTTGCGCATGCGTCCGGCGGTATGGGCGATGATCTCATGTTCGTTTTCGAGCTTGACCCGGAACGTGGCGTTCGGAAGCAACTCCGTCACGATCCCGGGAAATTCCAGAAGTTCTTCCTTTGCCATCCGCTACCCAGCGTCTCTCAAACCCGACAGGCGAAGCGCCCCACCCGGAAGGCGCGAAAACTAGCGGAATCGGGGCAACCCGACAACTGGTGACTGCGGGTTTCGTCACTCGTTGCCGCTCTGGTGCGGGAAAAAACGCGTCCTGATCCGTTGCAGCAATTGGTCGCGCACGTCTCGGTACGCATTGATGCGCTGCTCTCGGCTGCCCTCGATCGCGGTCGGGTCGGCGGTCGGCCAATACTCGACGTCGAGCGCGAGCGTGCGGGTGAGCTCGAGCGCCTTGTGGTGCGCTTCCGGGGAAAGCGTGACGATGAGGTCGAAATTGAGCCCCTCCAGATCCTCGAGCTCCTCGAAGGTCATCGGCCGGTGCGCCTTGATGTCGATGCCGATCTCCTCCATGGCCGCGGCCGCGAACGGGTCGAGCTCGCCCTTGCGCACGCCGGCCGAGCCGACATACAGCTTGGTGCCGAGCATCTGCCGCAGCAGGGCGGCCGCCATCGGCGACCGCACCGAATTCAGGCCGCAGGCGAACAGCACGGCCTGCGGCCGTTGCAACGGTGGCGCTCGCGTCATCCCTTCCAATGCAACACGCAGATCAGAGTGAACAGCCGGCGCGCGGTGTCGAAATCGAGCTTCACCTTGCGCGCCAGGCGCTCCATCAGGATGGTGGAGCCTTCGTCGTGGAGCGCGCGCCGGCCCATGTCGAGGGCCTCGATGCGGTCGGGCGTCGCGGTGCGGATGGCCGCGTAGTAGCTGTCGCAGACCATGTAATAGTCGCGCACGATGCGCCGCAGCGGGGACAGCGACAGCAGATGCGCCACGACCGGCGTGCCGTCCGCGTGACGGATGTCGAACACGAGACGGGTTCCAGTGATGCTCAGATGCAGCGCAAACGGCCCGGCGTCGTCGTCCTTGGGGGCAAACGTATTGTCCTCGAGCAGGTCATAGATCGCGACCGCACGCTCGTGCTCGACGTCGGGATTGGAGCGGCCGATCGAGTTTTCATCGAGCGTGACCGCCACGAGGCGGTTGGATCGTCCGGGCGGCGCGCGCTCCGAGCGGGTCATCGCCGACGCTGTTGTCTTGGGTCCTGGAAGTCCCCGGCCGCGCCGTTCGGCAGCGGGCCGCGATGGGCGCCGCAACGGTGCACACCAGCAGGCGTCAGGCCGCGCCGCGCCCGGAACACACCAGCGGTGCCGGGCATCATCATTGATTGAGGCGGATCGCGACCGAGCGGGCGTGCGCGTCGAGCCCCTCGGCTTCGCCAAGCGCAATCGCGGCAGGCGCGAGCGCGCGCAACTGATCGGGTCCGCATTTGAGGATGGAGGTCCGCTTCATGAAGTCGGAGACCCCGAGGCCGGAGGAGAAACGGGCCGAGCGCGCGGTGGGCAAGACATGGTTTGAACCGCCGACATAGTCGCCGATCGCCTCCGGCGTGTGCGCGCCCAGAAAAATGGCGCCGGCATTGCGTATCGAGAGCGCGAGCTGCTCGGCATTCGCGCTCTCGATCTCGAGATGCTCCGGCGCGATGGCGTCGACCAGCGGCACGGCTTCGTCGAGCGCGCCGACGACGATGATCACGCCGAAATCGCGCCAGGATGCCCCAGCGACCTGGGCCCGCGGCAGCGATTTGAGCTGCGTGTCCACCGCCCGCTCGACCTCGCGCGCCAGATCGGGATCATCCGTGATCAGGATCGATTGGGCGCTGGCGTCATGCTCGGCCTGGGCGAGGAGATCGGCGGCGATCCAACCGGCGTTGCCGGTCTTGTCGGCAAGGATCAGCACCTCCGAGGGCCCGGCGATCATGTCGATGCCGACCAGGCCGAAGACGAGGCGCTTGGCCGTCGCCACATAGGCGTTACCGGGCCCGACGATCTTGGCGACCGGCGCGATCGTCTCGGTGCCGTGGGCGAGCGCCGCGACGGCCTGGGCGCCACCGACCCGATAGATTTCGTCGATGCCCGCGAGCTTCGCGGCCGCCAGCACCAGCGGCGAAAGCTTGCCGTCCGGCGCCGGAACCACCATCACCAGCCGCGGCACGCCGGCCACCTTGGCCGGCACGGCATTCATCAGCACCGAGGACGGATAGGCGGCGGTGCCGCCGGGTACGTAGAGGCCGACCGATTCGATCGCGGTCCAGCGCGACCCCAGTTCGACCCCGAGCGCGTCGGTGAAGCGGTCGTCCTTCGGCAGCTGCCGGCGGTGATAGGCCTCGATCCGCTCGCGCGCGAAGGCGAGCGCGTCGAGGGCGCGACGGTCGCATATGGCGTGGGCGGTGGCGATCTCATCCGCGCTCACCTTGAGGCCGGCCTGGTCGAGATCGATGCGATCGAACTTGCGGGTGAGCTCTATCAGCGCCCGGTCGCCGCGGGCGGCAACGTCGGCGATGATCGCGCGCACCGCATCTTCGACATCGGCCGCGGCCTCGCGCTTGATCGCGAGCAGGCGGTGGAAACCTTGGGCGAAATCGGGGGCGCGGCTGTCGAGGCGGATCGGCATGGCCTGTCCTACCGGACCACACGGACCGGGGCCACCGCTCAATGGCGCGCGAGGGGGGAGGCCGTCAACCCCGGGCGTCGGGGACGTCGTCCCGGTGGACCGGACGTTCGGCGGCGGGCCAGGACGGCCCCAGATCCGCGAGCTCGGCCTCCAGGCACTCGACCTCGAGCCGGAGCATGGCGCCGCCCGAGAAGATGAGGGTCACGACCCCGGCGGGCGGGTCGGTCTCGGAGAATTCCACGGCGAGCAGGTTGAGCACGGCATCCTTGCCGGCGGGATTCACGTGGCGGCACTTGCAGCAGTTGACCCGCTCGAAACGCAGCGCCGAGCGGCAGCGCCGCAGCTCGGGCTTCGTGCCCTCGGCGGCAAGCCAGTCGAAGCGGCTGAGCGCGACCACGACCCGCTTCTCCTGCGGCCGCCAGATCACGTCGGCGACCTTGACCAGGGCATCCTGCAGATGGGTGGACACAACCTCGAGGTCGTCCCGGTCGAGGGCGACGAACTTCACCTGGTCCATGGCGCACGCTCCCTGCCGTCCGATCGCATCTTGCTCTTGTGTGAAGGTAATTAGGAAGCGGCCCCCGCCGGCGCAAGCCGGAAAACAACAGCCCCGCCCCGGCGTTTTGCCGGACCTAGAACGCCACGCAGGCCGGCCGCACGATCAGGCCGACCGACTGCTGCTTGAAGCGGGCCTTGTAGGCGTCGGCGATCTCGTTCAGCCGCGCGATGTCGTCGTCATGGCCGGGGAGCACGATATGCACGACCTTGCTCGACTCGCGCAGGACCTTGTTGCTGGCCCGGTCGCGCCACTGGCCGGCGGCATTGTACATGGTGAGCCCGTCCGGGAAGCGCGGCGTGATCTCGCGATCCACGAAACGGGCCCATTGGCTCTCGCTCACCGCGGTGCGCGCGCCGATATTGCGGCCGAACATCAGCTCGGCCACCTGGCTGGGCTTTTGGCCGCCTTGGCAGGCCAGCGATTGAGCGCCGGCGCCGCCGCCGAGCGCCGGCAAAAGCACTGCAATCGCCGCGGCGCGGCCGAGCATGGCCATCGCATCACCGACCGTTTTTGTGGCTGTCATCATCGCGGAAAGCGGGCCCAAATCGCGGACAGCGGGCCCAAGCCATGGATGCCCGCGGGTGTTGGGCTCCGAGTTCCCGCCATCGCTGGGCGGCAGCGAGGACGGCTATCCGCTGATGCGCTCGATGGCGGCGCCGCAGGCCGAGAGCTTGTCCTCCAGCCGCTCGAAGCCGCGGTCGAGGTGGTAGACGCGGTTGACCATGGTGTCGCCTTCGGCCGCGAGCGCGGCGATGACGAGCGAGACCGAGGCGCGCAGATCGGTCGCCATGACCGGGGCGCCGGTGAGCGTCTTCACCCCCTCGATGGTCGCGCGTTCGCCGTCGAGCTGGATATGCGCCCCGAGCCGCACCAGCTCCTGCACGTGCATGAAGCGGTTCTCGAAGATGGTCTCGGTGATGTGGGACGTTCCCTTCGCCCGCGTCATCAGCGCCATGAGCTGCGCCTGCAGGTCGGTCGGGAAGCCGGGGAATGGCGAGGTCGTGACCTCGACCGCGCCGATGCCCGAACCGTTGCGCGCGATCCGCACGCCGGTATTGGTCGCCGTGACCTCGACGCCGGCCTGCACCAGCACATCGAGCGCCGACTGCAGCAGTTCCGCGCGCGCGTTTTCCAGCAGCACGTCACCGCCGGTCATGGCCACCGCCATGGCATAGGTGCCGGTCTCGATCCGGTCGGGCAGCACCCGGTGACGCGCGCCGTGGAGCTTGGGCACGCCCTCGACCACGATGCGCGAGCTGCCGGCGCCGGCGATCTTGGCGCCCATCTTGTTGAGGCAATCGGCGACGTCGGTGATTTCCGGCTCGCGCGCGGCGTTCTCGATCACGGTCGTGCCGCGGGCGAGCGCGGCCGCCATCAGCGCGGTATGGGTGCCGCCGACCGTCACCTTGGGGAATTTGATCTCGCCGCCGCGCAGCCCATTCTTGGCGCGGGCGATGACATAGCCGCGATCGACCTCGATGTCGGCGCCCAGGCGCTCCAGCGCCATGATCAGGAGGTCGACCGGCCGCGTGCCGATGGCGCAGCCGCCGGGCATCGACACCTTCGCCTCGCCCATGCGCGCGACCAGCGGCGCCACCACCCAGAAGCTCGCCCGCATGCGCGAGACCAGCTCATAGGGAGCGGTGGTGTCGATGATGTTGGCGGCGGAGATGTGCAGCGTCTGCCCGTCGTATTGGGTTTCGCCCGGGCGCTTGCCGCCCACCATGACGTCGACGCCGTGATTGCCGAGAATGCGCTGAAGCAGGCCGACATCGGCGAGGCGCGGGACATTGTCGAGAATGAGCGTCTGATCGGTCAACAGGCTCGCGATCATCAGCGGCAAAGTGGCGTTCTTGGCGCCGGAGATCGGAATCGTCCCGTGCAGCTTTTGCCCGCCAGTGATGCGAATGCGATCCATGCCCCGTCCCCCGTTCCGGCAAGCGCCGCCGATCCTTTGCGAAACCGCGCGGCGCCATGCAGAAAGGCCAGCCCGCACGCAGGATTGCGGTGCCGGGTCTAGCCGCGCTGCTTATGTCCGGCAATTCCGGCGGAATCGTGGGGCTGACCGCCGGGCTGATCGGCCGACTCGGGCTCCGCCCCGGGCGCGGTTGCGCGCCCTTTGGCTTGCGCCTTGCGGCGCTTGAGATTGGCCCGCAACGCCGCCCCCAGGCGGCGCTGCTGGCTGGCCTTCTCGGTGCGCTTCGGACGCTCGTCCATGGCGGCAAGATAAGGGCCGGCGCCACGCCATGGAAGCGCTCCTCGCGCGGCCTGGCGGCGTGGTCGGTGCTTGCGCCGCTTTGGCCCTTGTGGCAAGGATCGCCGCTTCGCGGCCGCATTCCTTGCGATATCGCAGCCGGCCCGGCGCTGCCGTAGCTCAGTGGTAGAGCACTCCCTTGGTAAGGGAGAGGTCGTAAGTTCAATCCTTACCGGCAGCACCA
>DASSJW010000076.1:0-7932 GCA_035690995.1 Xanthobacteraceae bacterium | reverse complement strand
CGCGTCGACCGCGATGCGCGAGGTGCTGGAAGAGCTCGTTCCCATGTTCGAGCGCGCGAGCGGCCACAAGGTGACGCTGAGCTTCCTGTCCGGCGCGGTGCTGCCGGTCAAGGTCAAGGAGGGCGCGCAGGCCGATCTGGTGGTGACCACGCCGCAGACCATCGACGATCTCGTCAAGGCCGGCAGAGTCGAGGCCGGCACGCGCGTCGATTTCGTGCGCTCGGGTGCGGGCGTGGCCGTGCGCGCGGGCGCCCGCAAGCCGGACATCGCCACGCCGGACGCCTTCAAGAATGCGCTCCTCGCCGCTAAGACCGTCGGCTACAGCCAGGGTCCGAGCGGCGTGCATTTCATGACCGTGCTGGCGCGGCTCGGCATCGCCGATCAGATCAAGGCCAAGGGCGTGGTGCCGCCGCTCGGCCAGCGGGTGGGTACGCTCATCGCCAAGGGCGAGGCCGAGATCGGGGTGCAGCAGATCACCGAGCTGCTGCTGATCCCCGGCATCGATTTCGTCGGGCCGCTGCCGAAGGAGCTGCAGGCCAACATCGTCTATGCGACGGCGACGCCGTCCAACGCGAGGGAGCGGCAGGCCGCCGCCGCGCTGGTGAAGTTTCTGTCCTCCGAGCCCGCGCTGCCCGTGATCAGGAAGATGGGACTCGAGCCGGGATAGCCCGGCGCACGTTTCTCTCGTGCCCCGGCCAAGCGAGCGCCCACCGCTCTTGTGGTGAGGCATCCAACTCGCACGCGAGCGCGAGCCCGGGCCCAGGGCTGCACGACGGGGCGTCAAACGATATTGCGTTGCGCGAGTCTTGCGCTGGGTCCAATGCTTTTTAGCTGCCGATCTCGGGCAAGCCGAGATCGGTGTCTCGTTCCGCGCGCGCAGACGCGCGCGTTCCGCTCGCCCGGGACACGATACCGCCGGTGCCGAAGCGTTCGCGCAGCACCTCACCTATGCTGCGTGATCGTGTCCACCAGCGCGAGCCGGCCCTTCTTCACCTCGGCGAGCGCGCGCAGGAGCGCGGGGCGGATGTCCTGCGGCTTGTCGATCGGCCCTTCGCCGTAACAGCCCATGGCGCGGGCAAGCCCGGCGAAATCGGGCTCCGGCCCGAACAGATCCATCCCAATATGCGCCTTGGCCTCGTCGGTGCCGCGCAGCTTCGCCATGCGGATCTGGTGCGCCCAGTCGTTGTAGTAGGCGCGGTTGTTGTGCATCACCACCAGCATCGGAATTTCGTATTTCGCCGCCACCCACAGCGCGCCGGCGTCGAACATCAGGTCGCCGTCGGGCTGGATGTCGACCACGACGCGCCCCTTGCCCTTGTGCGCGAGCGCGACCCCGAGCGAGATGCCGATCTGGGTCGAGGTGCCGAGCTCGACGCCGGGATGGCGGTAGGGCTTGTCGAAATCCCACAGCTTGCGCACCTGCTGCTTGAGGTTGTTGGCGGTCAGCACCCAGTCCTCGTCCTTGATCACCTCCCAGACCTCGAGCGCGAGTCGTGCGAAGGTGATCGGCGACGCGTCCCAATTCTCGCGCGCCTCCTGCTGCCATTTCGCCCACACCTCGTCGTGGCGCTTGCCGACGGCGCGCTTGCGCGCGGCGATGCGGGACTGGAGCTTGGAATCGGCCGCAATGCGCGCCTTGCAGATGCGGGTGAGTTCGGGGATGCCGAGCGCGGTGTCGCCCAGCGCCCGCACCGAGCACGGCTGCATGCGGCAATAGTCAAAGGCCCACTTGCTGATGTTGATCTCGCCGAAGCCGATCTCGACGAAATCGCACGACGGCGGCGTGAGCTGTTCGCGCGTGCGCTTGGCGTTGTTGAGCTCGGTGAGCTGCTTTTCCCAGTCGTTGACGTCGAGGCCCACGACCAGATCAGTGTGCCGCAGCGCATCCTTGTCCATGCTCAGGCACAGCGGATGCTTATTGGGAAAATTGAGCGCGTTGTTGACGTCCCAAACCGCCGCGCCGGTGGTCTCGGCCAGCTCCACGATGCTTTCGAAGCCGCCCGCGCGCCGGCCGGCATATTCCGCCAGCAGCAGCGGGTGCTCGGCCGCGATCAGCTTGTCCGCGATCGCCGCGATCGCCGCCGGATCGGGCGCCATCCGCGCCGGGGTCGCGGCCGCGCCGGCCGGCGGCAGCGCCACCTCGCCGTCGAGCGGCGCCTCCTGAAGGGCGGCGTCGTAGCACATATAGACCGGGCCCTGCGGCTCCGTGGTCATGATCGAGTAGGCGCGCGCAAAGCTTTCCGGCACGCCTTCGATCGCGGTCGGCTGGTAGTCCCACTTCACGTAGTCGCGCACCGCGTTCCCCTGCACCAGCGCCGAGTGGGTCCAGTCGATGTGCGGCCGGCGCTTGCCCTCGTCCATCGGGCCGGTGGCGCCGATGATGAAGATCGGCACCCGGTCGATATAGGCGTAGTAGATCGCCATGCAGGCATGCAGCAGCCCGACCAGGTTGTGCAGGATCACCGCCATCGGCTTGCCTGTCGCCTTGGCATAGCCGTGGGCGATCTGCACCGCGATCTCCTCGTGCTGGCACAGCATCATCGGCGGCTGGTTGCCGCCGTAGTTGACCAGCGAATCGTGCAAGCCGCGAAAGCTTGCGCCCGGATTGAGCGTGATGTGGGGAAAGCCGTAGCGCTTGATCAGGTCGACGATGACGTCGGATTGCCAGCCGCGGTAGTTCTGGCCCGTGGCCTCCACGCGTTCCGTCCGGTCCTGCATCGGCGCGCCCCTTTCGATTCTGACCAGATTACCGCGACGGCGAGCCGTGCTGTCCGAATCGGTATGCTCGCCGCAACCTAATGCCGGATGAAGTCCGCCGCCTTGTCGGCGAGCGGCTTGGGAGTCTGGTACAGCTCCTTCACCAGCTTCTCGACCTCGTCGCCGGCAACCGGATTGATCTCCAGTTGCGATTTCTCCGCGTCGGAGAGGAATTCGGGGTCCTTCATGGTGTCCATGAACGCCTTGCGCAGGGCCGCGGCGCGGTTGGGCGGCACGCCGGGCGGAGCGAGATAGGGTCGTCCCATCACCTGGCGGGCGAAAATGAGCTTGAAGATCTGCTGCTGGTCCTCGCTCTTGGCGAAGTCCATGACCAGCGGCACGTCGGGCAGGTCGGGATGCTTGCTGAGCGACAGCTGCACCAGGATGGTGATCGATTTGTCGTCGATCCAGCGCTTGTGCGTCGCCAGCACGCTCGACCACGACCAGCCGCAGCGGCCTTTCACCTCGCCGCGCTCCATCGCCATGGTCACGTCGTTGCCGCCGGGATAGCCGGTGACGATCTTGAATTTCGTGCCGAGCACGCCGTTGAGGATGCGCGGAAACTGGTCGGTGTCGGCGGCCTGGCCGGTGCCGCCGACGATCAGTTCCTTGCTCAGCGTATCTTCGAGCTTGGTGATGCCGCTGGTGTTCCAGGCGACGCAGATGCTCACCTCGTTGTTGGCGCTGCCGATCCAGGTGAACTTGTCGGCCTGGAACTGCGCGCCCTTGGAGCCGAGGAGCGGATCGAACGCGGTGCCGCGGCCGATGGTGGCCAACGCGGTGCCGTCTTTCGGCGCTACATTGTAGAGCCAGTTGGCCAGCCGCAGGCTGCCGGCGCCTTCCATGTTCTTCGGCACGATGGTGGGATTGCCGGGGATGTGCTTGCCAAGGTGGCGGGCGATCACGCGGGCGTAGAGGTCGTAGGCGCCGCCGACGCTGTAGCCGATATAGAGGTCGACGTTGCGGCCCTTGTAGAAGGCCGCGGGGTCCTGCGCGCGTGCGATCGCCGGGGCGAACAGGATCGTCGCCAATATGAGGATCGCGGCCCCGCCGCCGCGGGCCCAATTCCCACCAGGCATGGCGTTACTCCTTAAAGCTCGCTCCTCACCCCGCCTTCTTCTGTTCGGGCTCGAATCCCGGCGCCGCCTCGACCTGATCAAACCAGTCGAAGCCCATCTCCTTCACCATGCGGTTGCTCATCATGATCAGCCGTGCCTCTTCGGTCGCGAAATGCTGGTGGTCGGTGAACGGCGGGACATAGATGAAGTCGCCGCGTTTCCACTCGAACTTCTTGGGCACGTCGGACCATTCCCATTTGAACGCGTCGAGGCAGTCGAACTTCAGATCCCAGTGCAGGTCGTGGCCGGCGCCTTCGGCCACGAAGATGATTTCCTCCCACATGTGGCGGTGCCGGCCCGAGCGTTCGCCGGCCTTGAGGAACTGCATATAGGCTTCGACGCAGCATTCGCGGGTATTCAGCCGATGATGGACGAGATGCTTGATCAGTCCGTCCGCGGACCGCTCCCACGGCATGTCCTCGGCTTTGACCACGTTGGTGCGGGTCTCGTAATTCTTGCGGAACGCCTCCGAGGCGGCGATGTCGTCGGCGTGGAACGTGCAGGTGTTCGATCCCGAATGCGAGGGCCCCTTGTCGCCCATTGTCCCGTTATCGTCCAATGACATGCGTCCTCCTGATGCTTGGCCCGAAAGTGCCGTGCCCGAAAATGCTCAAAGGTCGTCGGGGGGCTTGTACTCGGTTTGACCGTTCGGCAATTCCTCCGGCGGCCATTCCACGATCTTCTGGAACAGGAGGTGCATGAACAGGAACAGCGGCTTCGCCTTGAACACCAGCAGGATCGCTTCTTCCTCCGGGTCATCGTTGAAGTGCTGGTGGACGCACCCGTTCTCCACGATCATCACGTCGCCGGCCTTCCACGGGATGTGCCGGCCGTCATGCACGTCGTGGCCGCGGCCCTTGAGCACGTAGAACACCGCGCTGTTGAGGTGGCCGTGCTTCTGGCCGTAGGCGCCCGGCGCATACGCCTCGATGTGGGTCTCGAGCGACTGGGTGACGGCGGAGGCTTTCGGACTGATGATGTGCTTGCCGTACTGGCCGGGACCGCCCTTCCAGGGCACGTCCTGCGAGGAGTAGACCCGCTTCTCCTCCAGCAGCGCCTTGTAAAGGTGGCTATAGGTGCCTTCGAGCGCCCGCACGAAGGTGCGCTTCTTGGCCCAGCGCTCCCACTTCTCGTGCTTCTTCTCCTCGGCGTACTCGTCGGGCTGGTTGTGACCGATGCCCGGCCGTACCTGTTCGTACATGCCCGTCATTCCGGCGCCTCCCTCGAATCGGCTGCGCGTGGGCGATCCGTACCGCCCGTCGTTGCAAGCGAGCTCTGATGGCCGTATGCGCTGTCATTACGGGATTACGGCAGGGCGCGCAACGCTCTGCAGGGCGGGTCGGCTCTGTGCGCGCGTGTCCTGGGCTCGCGCTCGCGCATAAGGTTTGCGCTCATCGCGGGATCGCGGCGCTCGCTTGGCCGGGACACGAGCGCGGCCATCGTCTCGGGTGTCCCGGGCGAGCGCAAGCGAGACCCGGGAACCAGGGGCTGCACGCACCGGCGTATCAACGCCGGTATCGATAACGACGGGACGCGCGCCTATTCCGCCGCGTAGAACGGCGTCGCGCTGCGCTGCTTGAGGTCGCCCAATGTGAGCACGCGGGCGCGCAATTGCGCCAGCGTGCCGTCCTGCTTCAGCGCGCGGCCGCAGACCTTCTCCGCGGCCTCTTTCTCGCTCGCGGCCTCGACCTTTTTCCAGTTGTGCTCACGGCTCCACTGCCCGTTCGGCCAATGTTGCACCTGATATGTCCGCTGCGTTTGCATCGTGTTTCCCCGATGTTGATGCGAGAGGGCGTGGGAGTAGAAATCGTTTTTGGCGACAATCGGGCTTCTACGCGCAACGAGTGTGATTTGTCGCGCCATTCGGCCCGCGCCGGTCACGCTCGCGTGAAGGGGCCTTCGGTGCCGTGCAGTCGGTGTGTTCCCTGCCACAAGAGGAGGGGAGCAGACCGAGTTTGCTGCTCGCTGACTCCACGCAACTATTATCTGCGCTGCGCTACGCCGCGCGCCGCTTCTTCTTCGCGCCGGCCTTCTTGCTCCGGCTCGCGGCGCTCGCGCGCCGGGCCGCGGGCTTGGCCTGCGGCAGCCCCGCGGTCTGCGGCCGCGCGACCTCGGCCAGCCCCTTCATGCGAGTGAGCCCGGCGGCGGTCCACATCGCTTCCGCCTTCTGCAGCCGCGTCACCCAGTATTCCCAGGCGCGCTCGACCCCGCGTGCGCCCAGGTTATGCCCGCCGCATTTCTCCGCTTCGCCGGCCGACAGCGGTCCCAGCGTTCCGATCGCCATCGCGCGCAGCTGCAGCTCTGCGTTGCGGGTGGTGTAGATCGAGCGAAACACGCATTCGCGCACCGACTTTCCGGCCAGCGACGCGCCGTGGCGGCGCAGCAGCAGCATCCAATGCGGGCCGAGCGCGCGCGCATGCGAGGCGCCTTCCTCGGGCGTGCGCACCAGGAGGTTGGTGTCGCCGAACTCGTCGCGGCTGTCCCAGAACGGCACCTTGGCGCCGAGCGTGCCGCCGAGGTGGAACAGCGGCACCAGCTCCACCCCGGTGGCGCAGAACGGCAGCACCGACGGCGCGTGGTGATGGCACACCGAGTTGACGTCGGGCCGCGCTTTGTAGATTTCGCCGTGGATCACCATCTCGCTGTAGAGGCGCAGGCTCGTTGGCACTACCGGCTTGGAATCGAGCGTCATCTCCAGGATGTCGGACGGTTCGACCAGTTCCGAGGCGCGATGCCGCGAGATGAAGTAGCGGTTTGGATCCTTCGGGTTGCGCGCGCTGATGTGCCCGAACGCATCGATGATGCCCTCGTTGGCCAGAATGCGGTTGGCGACGGCGAGCTCGTGACGCAGTTCGGCGAATTGATCCGGCATGGGTGTTTCCTTGGTTTCTGCGAAGCAGCGAATGGGGAATAGCGAATGGCGAATAGGGAATAGAGAGTCGTAAATGGCGGCAAGCGCGCGCTATTCGCTACTCGCTATTTCGCCATTCGCCCTCTACGCGCAGCCGATCTTGCCAAGAATGTCGGCGAACTTCTCCTTCACCGTCTGCACCAGCTCGGGGCTCGCGCGCGCGACCATGGGAAAATCCTTCAGCCGCTCGTACGGCCGGCAGGCGTCGATGATGGCGCGCGAATTGGTCGAGCTCGCCTTGTCCAGCAGCGGATCGAGCGGCCCGCTCCAGGCGCGGCGCACGAAGTCGATGTCCTCAGCGGGGTCGCAGCGCGTGCAGATCGCCCACATCACGTCGAACAGGTCGGTGGGATCGACGTCCTCGTCGACCACCGCGACGAAACGGCCGAGATACGACGCCGACTGGCAGCCGGCGGCAAGCAGGCCCGCCTGGCGGGCATGGCCGGGATAGGCCTGCTTGATGGCGATGACGTTGAACATGCGCGCGCCGCCGAACTCGTGCACCCACACCCCGGCGACGCCCGAGAGGCCGGCGCGCTCGACCTCGTCCCAGATCATGCCGGCCTTCATCACGCACTTGCTGAAGGAGAAGTCCGACGGCGGGCGCATCGGCGAGGCGATGCCGATGATCGGATCGTTGCGGTAATAGACCCGCTTGACCTCGATCACCGGCTGCTCGCTCGGGCTCGACGCGTAGTAGCCGGTGAACTCGCCGAACGGCCCTTCCTTCGCGGTCACGTTCTCGATCAGCTCACCTTCAAGCACGATCTCGGCATGCGCCGGCATCGGCAGGCCGTGCAACTCGCTCAGCACGATCTCGTAGGGCTCGCCGCGGTGGCCGCCGGCATAGTCGTATTCCGACAGCCCGAACTTGAGCTCGTTGCCGCCGGCGAGGAAGAGCAGGGGATCATGACCGCAGGAGATCAGCACCGGGCAGGGCTTGCCGGCGCGGAAATACTTTTCGCGGATCTGCCGTCCATGCTTGCCCGGCGAGATCCACACCGAGACGTGGTTCTTGTCCTGCACCATGACGCGGTAGGTGGCGCAGTTGACCCAGTTGTCCTCGGGGTCGCGCATGATCACCAGGTCGTCGGTGCCGATGTAGCGGCCGCCGTCGCGCTCGTGCAGGAACGGCACCGGGAATTT
>DASSJW010000075.1:0-4017 GCA_035690995.1 Xanthobacteraceae bacterium | reverse complement strand
CGACGGCCCCACGCTGATCGAGGTTCCAGTCGGGCCGATGCCGTCGCCCTGGGAGTTCATCCACATGCCGCGCGTGCGCGGGATCACGTGAGACACAGCATGGAAGCCCGTAGCGACGCTTATCGATCCATCGGCGCGCGCGAGCCCCTGATCATTCGTCGCGTCGACGCGATCCCGCTCGGACTGCCCCTCAGCAAGCCCGTGGCAATGGCAGGGGTAACGGTAAGGCAGGCCCTCAACATCGTGGTGCGCATCGAAAGCGCGGACGGCACCGTCGGCTGGGGCGAGGCCGCCTCCGCTCCCACCATGACCGGCGACACGCTCGGCAGCCTGCTGGCAGCGGTGCGCGACCACCTCGGTCCCCTGCTCGTCGGCGAGGATGCCTGGACGCGTCCCGCCTTGTGCCGAAAGCTTAAGCGTGCCCTGCTCGGCAACCCCGGCGCGCATTCCGCGATCGAAGTCGCTCTCCTCGATCTTGCCGGCCGATCATCCGGCCTGCCAATGGTTGATCTTGTCGGCGGTCCCATGCGCGTCGCGGTCGCGCCGATGTGGCTTCTCGGCAATCCCACGCCGGACGAGGACATTGCAGAAGCAAATGTCAAGCGCGCGCAAGGATTCGGCTTCTTCAAGCTCAAGATCGGCACCAAACCCGTGGACAGCGAGATCGCGTCGACGCTCGCGCTGCGAAAAGGCCTCGGCGCCGCCACCCTGCTCTGCGCCGACGCCAATTGCGGGCTGACCTTTGGCGACGCCTGCCGCTACGTGGAAAGCGTCCGCGACGCGGGCCTGATGTTCGTCGAGCAGCCGCTCGCGCCCGCGGACCTCAGCGCGCTCGCCCGGCTGACGCGCATCTCGTCCATTCCAATCGGCGCGGACGAAGGCATCCACTCGCTCGCCGACATCGCGGCCCATGAGCGCTGCGGTGCCGCCGGCGTGTCGCTCAAGCTGATCAAGCTCGGTGGCATGACCACGGCAATGGAGGCGGCGCAATTGTGCCAGCGCCTCGGCCTCGCCATCAATGTCGCCGCCAAGATCGCCGAATCCAGCATCGCTTCCGCGGCGGCAATCCATCTCGCCTGCGCCGTGCCCGCGGTGGACTGGGGTGTGAGCCTCACCCATTTCTATCTCGCCGAGGACCTTGCCAAGGACGCGCTGGCGCTCAGCGCAGGCACGGTTGCGCTGCCAGCCGGTCCGGGGCTGGGGATTGAGGTCGACGAGGCGCAACTCGAGCGCTTTAGGCTGCCGCCGAGCGCGCTCTGGGGCTGACCATCAGTCGGGCTGACGCGGTCGCCGATCCATGCCTCGATTCGGCAACAGCGGAAATGAGTCAAAAGGAAGGAGGCGCTTGACAATTGCAGGCTGGCGAGGCTTGGGAGATGACGCTCCAGTGGTATGCACCCGGCGCAACTCGTCGAACCCGAAACTACATGCCCGCGCGCGAGATATCGCTCGCCGCCCCTCATCTGCACCCCTGACAAAGCGACTCGTGTACGCTATCTAGCCTCAATGCAGCCGATTACGACAACCTCGAGCCTTGCGGAGGCCTGTGCGCGCATGACGCGCCACCCCTTCGTGACCGTAGACACCGAGTTTCTCCGGGAAAGCACCTATTATCCACGGCTCTGCGTCGCGCAGATGGCGAGCACGGACGAGGCGATCGTCATCGACACGCTCGCTGAGGGCATCGACTTCGCGCCCTTCTTTGCCCTGATGGCGAACGAGAACGTCGTCAAGGTGTTCCATGCCGCTCGCCAGGACATCGAGATATGCTGGCACGAGGCTGGCATCATCCCGTCTCCCATCATCGACACTCAGGTGGCGGCCATGGTGCTGGGCTACGGCGATGCCATATCGTATGACCAGCTCGTACAACGCATCACCGGCGACAGCCTGGATAAGTCACATCGCTTCACCGATTGGACGCGGCGGCCGCTGAGCGAGGCACAGCTCGCCTACGCGATTTCCGACGTCACCCACCTGCGGGATGTGTACCTCAAGCTCTCGGCCGATCTCGACCGGCGTGGCCGCAGCGACTGGATGCGCGAGGAAATGAAGGTTCTGACCTCCCCGGCAACCTATCGCTTCGAGCCAGAGCACGCCTGGGAGCGTCTGAAAACGCGGGTGCGCAAGCCCAAGGAGCTCGCCGTGCTGATCGAAGTCGCGGCTTGGCGCGAGCGCGAAGCTCAGGAGCGTGACGTGCCTCGCGGTCGCGTACTCAAGGACGACGTCATCGGCGACATCGCGGTGCAGGCGCCCACGACGATCGAGCGCCTCGCGAGCCTGCGTTCCCTGCCCAGAGGCTTCGAACGGTCGAAATGGGGGGAAGCCATCATCGAGGCCGTCCAGCGTGGCTTGGCGCGAGATCCCAAGACGCTGCCGCGGCTCGAACGACCGAAGCCCCCGGTCAACGGACAAGCGACGGTGGAATTGCTCAAGGTGCTGCTGCGCATGACGGCGGAGCGACATGGGGTCGCCGCCAAGGTGATCGCCACGGTCGACGATCTCGATCGTATCGCCGCAGACGACGCTGCCGATGTCCCGGCGCTCTCCGGCTGGCGGCGCGAGCTTTTTGGCGAGAAGGCGCTTGCGCTCAAACAGGGACGCCTTTCACTCGCCGTCGAAAAAGGCCGCGTCGTCGCGGTGGAACGCGAGTAATCCTCTCCCCACGGGCTCGGCGAGCGAGCTATGATGGTCGCGTGCACGATCAGGGAGACAACAGATGGCGCCGTTTCTCCGCAATCAGTGGTACACGGCCGCGACCTCGGCCGAACTCGGCGAGCGGCCGCTTGCGCGCACGATCTGCAACGAGCCGCTGGTGATCTTTCGCAGCGGGAGCGGAGACGTAGCGGTGCTGACCGATCGCTGCCCGCATCGCAAGGCGCCGCTTTCATCCGGCGAAGTGGTTGGGAACGACATTCAGTGCGGCTATCACGGCATTCGCTTCGCGCCCGACGGAGCTTGCACCCGTGTTCCGGGCAATGCCCAGATCGGCCCCAACTTTCGGGCCAGAAGTTTCCCGGCACGCGAGATCCACGGACTCATCTTCGTCTGGCTCGGGGAAAGTGCGCTTGCCGATCCGGCGCTGATCCCTGACTTCGGCGAGAACGTGAAGCCCGGCTGGACCGGCGTTCATGGGATGCTTTACGTCAAATGCAATTACCAGCTTCTGATCGACAACATTCTCGACCTTACGCACGTGGTTTTTGTCCATAAGACGACGCTCGCCGGCGGCGGGGTGGCGGAGACGCCGCTCGATGTCGAAATCGACGGCGACGTCGTGCGCGCGCAACGGCTGATGCGCAATGTCGATACCGCACCGATCTACAAGGCTGCCAGAAATCTTCACGGCAAAATCGATCGGTGGCAATTCCTCGAATTCCGCCCGCCGATCTATGCCCGGATAACGCTTGGTGCCCGCGAAGCCGGCAGCGAGGTGCCATTCGGCACGCCGACGCATATCGTGCTCAACAGCTTCACGCCTGAAACAGAGCGGACCACCCATTATTTCTGGTCGACGGTCCGCTCCTGGGGACTCGACGACGCCAATGTGTCGAAAATCTACAAGGACATGACCGATCTCGCGTTCGCCGAGGATGCACGTATCGTTGAACTGCAGCAGACTTTGATCGACAGCGACACCTCCGGCGCGCCTCTGGTGAGCCTTGCCTTCGACCGCGCCGGCCTCGGCGCCCGGCGCATCATCAAACGCAAGCTCGATGAAGAGGCCGCGATGCAGGCGCGGCTGGCTCCCACTCCGATGCCGGCGCAGGCGCGATAGACGACCCGGACTGCACCGAGAGCAGTCGTCAGTCGTTGAGGATTGCGATGTCTTTCGGGTTTCCGCGGCCGGGAAGCGATTGCATGAATGCGTAAATGTCGGCGATCTCGCGATCGGACATAACCGGCTCGGAGTAAGCCGGCATATCATTGGAGGGATTGCGTATCTGCATTTTGAACCCTTCAAAAGGCACAACGGTCTTGGCGAGCGTCGGCGCCGGGCCATTGTACGCGCCCCCC
>DASSJW010000074.1:0-2047 GCA_035690995.1 Xanthobacteraceae bacterium | reverse complement strand
GGCCGATAGATCTCTGCCGCCGCCGGACGCGGCACGATCGCCGCCAGCGCGGCCAAGGCGAACAAGCCTGCAGTTGCGCGAATGGTTGACATGCAAACCTCACGGTCTCGTCGCCCCTGCGATCGCGCACGTTGCTATTCTAACCCTACTCAGGCCGGGGTGCCATGAGGCAGGCTTTCGCCGCGGACGACGGGTTTCGCCGCACTCCCGCGGCCTACCACCGCCTGGTGCGCCCGCCCCGCGCAGGGGCACCGGAATCTTGGCTGCCGCTGCCGTAGGCTCGATACCACGGATTCTGCACGCACCAGGCGCCGGCGCCTTGCGCCGTCATCATGCACTGCTCGTACGAGGTGAAACCGCAATTGGTGCCGCCGCCATTGTTGCCGTAGTACTGCGCGCACCACGGTCGATAGATTTCGGCATCGGCCGGAGGCGGCACGCTCGCGACGAGGGCGATGACGAAGAGCAGGGCGCCAAGGGCGCGCGTGGGTGTCATGGAGGTGTCCCGGTCTGCCACCCCCGCGTCAGCGTGGTCGGCATTCTAGCTGCAGCCGGGCCGCGACACCATGCCGGAAGGCTTCGCCCGCAGTTGCTGCCGCTGTCCGGTCGAAAGTGGCCGGCCGCAGGCCAAATGCTCCTTCGGGCGAGGCTCGAACGGCGCGTCCATCCGCGCGCGCTAAGGCGTCGAAGCCCGCATCCGCACGTCCGGATTTCGCAGCCGCAGCGGCTGGCCTCGCTCATAGGCCACGATCTGCTCGAACGCCTCGCGAAAATAGAGCTCGAAATTGTCCCACTCCGCCCAGCCGAGATGGGGCGTGCACAGCACGTTCGGCATCGACAGGAACGGATGGTTGCCATTCACGATCGGCTCCTGCTCGTAGACGTCGACGGCGGCGTAGCCGGGCCGGCCGTTGCGCAGCGCCGCCAGCAGCGCCCCCGGCGCGATGATCTCGGCGCGCGCGGTGTTCACGATCAGCGCGGTCGGCTTCATGCGAGCGAGATCGTCCGCGCCCACGATCCCGCGGGTCTCGCGCGTGAGGCGCACATGCAGCGACAGCACGTCCGAGCGTTCGAACAGTTCATCCTTGCTGGCGGCGCTGGCATATCCCTTGGCGGCCGCCTGCTTGAGCGAGTTCTCCTGGCCCCAGACCAGGATATCCATGCCCAGCCCGCGTCCGCCCGCGGCGACCAGTTGTCCGATGGCGCCGAGCCCGAAAATGCCCAGCGTCGATCCGCGCAGCCGGTGCGACAGCGTGCACGGCCATTCGCCGCGCTTCATGCGCTCGGCTTCGAGCGCCACGTTGCGGCGCGACGCCACGATCAAGGCGAGCGTCAGCTCGGCCGGCGCGTCGGGCGAATTGCTCTTGCCGGTGGTGACTGGAATGCCGAGCGCGGTGCAGGCGGCAAAGTCGATCGCTTGCGAATTGCGTCCGACCAGCGCGATCAATTTGAGCTTGGGCAGTTGTTCCAGCAGCGCGCGCGAAAACTCCACCCGCTCCCTGATCGAGACGACCACGTCGGCATCGCGCAAGCGGTCGACCAGCGAAGCCAGACTGGGTGCCGGCTCCCGGTAGCGGACGACGTCGTGATGGCGGATCAGGGAGAAGCACGCGAGCTGATCGACCATGTCTTGATAGTCATCGGGAATGACGATCTTCATTGGACTGAATGGCTCTCGATTGACATGGGTGGCAACTACAGCCGTTTGCGCCGGAGGGAAGCCGCCGGGGCGAGCGTGCGCTACTCCCGCGGATTGGCGGCATACAGAGCTCGCCGATGCTGCCGAATTCCGCGCGCATGGCCACGGTCATGCGAGCGGGCGTCGCGCGGTCTATTTCGACGCTTTCAGCACATAGGCGATCAGGTCGGCGCGCGCGTCGGCGTCCGGCACCCCCGCATACGGCATGCGATTGGCGGGCACCACCTTCTGCGGATCGGAGATGAAGGCATCGAGGGTTTGCGGCGTCCAGCTGATGCCGCTGCGCCTGATCGCGGGCGAGTAGCGGAAATCCGGCAGCTCGCCGGCCTTGCGCTCGAACACGCCATG